>JAQIBQ010000259.1 GCA_027859005.1 Prolixibacteraceae bacterium
AAGCATTGGTGTGCTTAGAAAAAACCACTTCGATTTTAAGTTTTTTGCCCAATAAAACTGAAGTAGATTTTAGATACGAATCGAAGGTTGATCGTAAGTTTGATAAACCAATATCGGCAATACTATTCTTGCATTTTTCAGGCTCCGAATTCATTTTAGCATGATATTCATTCAAGTAGGATTGCATTTCAATTGAAGTAGAGATCCCAAGTTTGTCGAGTTCTGCACTTACTGCTTTTTGAAAATCATTTCCTGCTAATTTTGTGTTGTTCAAATGCAATTGAAATACAGACTTATTCTGAAGAGTAAGTAGTACTAAGTCAAAATTTAATGTACTAATACGTATTGGGTTTTTGTAAGTAAGAGTGGATTTATTAAAAGGAATAAAAACCGTAGAAGAATTGACATCGACACATTTCAACTTTACTTTTGCTTCAACATTTGTAGGAGTTGAAACTACCTGAGCACCTTCGGCAACACATTTGGCAAGCAACTCAAAAGTTGCCTGGTTTTGATCGAAGAGATATTCGTACAACAAATTAGCTTGCTTATAATTCGAAGAGAAAGCATTGTATTCAGTATATTTTTCAGTCCGAATTGGTAAGGTAGAGCTCTCTCTGTCTCTACCTAAAAGTTTATCGACCCCAAGGGTAAAGCCTGAATTTAATTTAGTGTTATTGAGCAAATACAAAACTCTCTGCGGAAAAAACAGGTGAGGAAAAAGGCTCGAACATTTCATCAAAAACTGAAAATCTTTAACCGCTGCCGGTGTTTGTGTTAATGATTGAGGATAATAATTACTTAGCTCAGGCTGATAAATTGTATTGAGATTTCTTGTGAAGCTTAAAGCAACCTTAACACCCGATTTAAGTGCAGTCAATGCAAGTAAGCCTCCAACAAAATTGATGTCTTCAAAAAGTAACTCGTACTGATTGTTATTCAATGTATGATCTTTGGCTTGTTGCAAAGTGTTAAGGTTTTAATTTTTTATCAGAATTAATGAAACTAAAATTAATGTTAATCGTAATAGAACAAGCCTCTTAGAGGTGAAAAACAAAATTGACAACTTGATTGGTTGATCAAAAATTAAGGTAATCTGTAGTCCGTAGATGAAAACCCTGCCCTTGGTGGGGTTTTTTATTTACGTAAAACAAATTCTGAACTACCAATATTATAGCCATCAGCAAAAACATCAACCGTATAGGTACCAGCCAAAAGTGGATCTTTTCCTGTATTGTTCCAATAAATATTAATAGGCAATTCCATTCCCTCGTAATTCACTTCACGTTTTGCAGTATAGGCTATTTTCAAATCTTCGTATTTAAATAAATCTTGTTCCGATTCGAGTAAGAGAAGCTGATCGGGTCGCATTATTCGAATGTAAATATTCTTTGCACCGCGTTTGGCTGTGAGGTTTTTACTCAAGGTAAAACTGATCATTAGCTTTGAAGTACGTGCAACTTTCAGGGTTTCCTTATCGCGTGGATTTAATCCTGTACCTCGCAAATCTAATGCTTCTAATATTTGGGCACGTTTAACCGTTTGCTCCAATTTTTCCTTTTCTTTCGATAATTGTTCGTTCTCCGATTTAACTTCGGTGTATTGTAATTTTACTTCCTGGTTTTCGGCAAATAGTACTTTGTTTCGCTCGTTTAAAGAATCTATTTGATTGTACAAACTTTTCATGATACCTCGTAAGGTGGTAACCTTACTTCTATAACCCGAAATTTCGCGATAACTGGCTTTCTTCACCTGCTCAACTTCATTTAATAAATTTTTTATTTCAGATTGAGTAACCATCAAAGTAGTGTTCAAGTCTTCGTTGTCGGTTTTAAGCGAATCGTAATTAACCACCAAGGTTTTCAGTTCCGACTGTATAGAATCCTTCTCCTGGTTCATTTGACCAACTATCTCGTTATGCGCATTGCGTTGAAAAAAGAAAAGGATAACGACAACAACTAAAATAACTGCTAGTGCAATAACTAAAATGTTCTTTTTATCAATTGATTTATTGGAGGATGTTTGTATCTGGTCTGTCATTTTGTATTCGTCTAAATCGGTATAGGCCAACAAAAGTAGAATTATTTTTAAGTATACACAACGCTTAAAAACGGCTATTTTATTGTGTTTACTCCTTAAATGAACATCTTTTTACATCATTTCAAACCTTTATTCAAATCGCTTGTTGATTTTCTAAAATTTGATTGCGATGAACCTCTCAGAAATAAGGACCGAATACAAGCAAAAATCGTTGGAAAAAAATGCCGTTGATGCGAACCCTATCAATCAGTTAGAACTTTGGTTAAACGAAGCCAAAGAAGCCAATTGCCCTGAATATACAGCCATGACGGTTGCAACTAGCAATGAAAATGGACAGCCTTCGATTCGTATTGTTTTATTGAAATACGTAAAAGACGATGCCTTGTATTTTTTCACCAACTACCGAAGCCGAAAAGGAAAAGATTTAGCGATTAACAACAAAATAGCAGCCCACTTTTTTTGGCCAGAACTAGAACGCCAGGTAAAAATAGAAGGATTGGTTCATAAAGCTGCTCCTGAAATATCTGACTTCTACTTCAATTCCCGTCCCCACGAAAGTCAAATTAGTGCTGTTATATCGAACCAAAGTGCAGAGGTGGCCGATCGTAGAACGCTAGAAAATCTTTGGGAAAAAGAAGCTAAAAAATGGGAAGGGGTTGAAATTGAACGGCCCGATTACTGGGGTGGCTACCAAATTAAACCCACCAGAATAGAATTTTGGCAAGGTCGTCCTTTCCGCTTACACGACCGCTTAGCCTATCAAAAAAGCATCGACGGCTGGCGAATTAAAAGACTGGCGCCGTAACGTGTGTAATTTCTGACTATTGTTTCGATGAACAGAAGGATGCCATCCCCCTCAAAAACTCTAAGTGCTTTTTACTCCCCCTTTAGGGGGTTGGGGGGTTACCTTATCAAAAAGCATTGACGGCTGGAGAATAAAAAGGTTGGCTCCCTAAAAAATACGAATTCACCTAATTAAGTCAATGGGCTTAAGTTGATCGTTTCAAATGACACAACGTTCATAGCCCAAAAACCTAGCCTCGTTAAGTATATACTTTTCTGATATACGATCCCTTTTTTATTGTAACTCGTTAGTTTAATTTGCGCTTGTTCTATAAACTAACTTGTGATGAAAAATTATGTTCTAGTACTCCTATTTACTACCATGCTTACTTTCTCATGTAAAACAAAGCCAAAGCCCGAGAATTATATCGACATAAAAATCCAAACGTCAAGAGAGTATACCATTGAAGAAAGAGCGAACATCAGGCTAGCATTAAAACGTTTTAATGAGAGCATTTTAATTGAAGATGGACTATATGTGGTAAAAGCCAAAAGTGGTGCAGAAATTGGAATCCCAAATGAATTCTTTTATATTTTTAAAATGGGCATTGATGATACCAATTACCTTGTAAAAGAGGCTGGTCCAGGTTGGGAATTATCTGAACCAAACTAGTATAATTAGAAGTATTTAAACAAGTTCCGTAGGAACGATTAATTTTATAATGCCAGATTTCAATCTGGGAAAAAAGGTAATCAATAGATTAAGTGAGTTCAGTGGGAACGAAACATTTTAATTGAAACCTATGGCAAATACATACTCTCAAATTTATGTCCAGTGCATTTTTGCTGTGAAATATAGAACTGCACTTATCCACAACGAATGGAGACAATCTTTACAAGGGATAATTGGCAATCTGATCAATGAATCAGGATGCAAAACAATTATTATTAATGGTGATGAAGACCATATCCATTGTTTTGTTAGTTTAAAACCAACAATATCAATTTCGGAATTGATGAAAGGGGTGAAAGCTAAATCATCAAAGTACATCAATGACCATAAACTCGTAAAAAGAAGATTTGAATGGCAGGAGGGATATGGCGTTTTCTCATACGGTCATTCACAAATAGGTGATGTATATAACTATATTTCCAATCAGGAGTCGCATCATAAGAAACAAACGTTTAAAGAAGAATATTTAGCTTTTTTAGAAAAGTTTGAAGTACCATATGACCAACGCTATATTTTTGCTGAGTTAACATAAAATGTACCGAGCCGACGGCTCTCTATAATGTTGGTGCATTTTCAAAAATGGACTGAAGTCCATCCTTACAAAATGAAACGAACCTACGGTTCTTAAAAGATGTGTATAAAGAGTCGAAGGGGGTTGGAAGCTAACCCTACCAAAAAAGCATTGACGGGTGGAGAATTAAAAGACTGGCACCGTAAATATTTTCACTCTCACACTTCAATTTTAATCATCCACTTGTATTAGTTACATATTCTCAATATAATGCTTTTTCAAAGCAATATAAAAAACTGTTAGTATTAACAATAGACGGTTAATCGCACAAAACGATACCTTCGTAAAGCGTTTATTAAATTTTCACAACATATTCCTTTCACAACATAACATATTTTCCATATTGCACTGTCTTGATAAATACTCACAGGCAGTTTATTCAATTATATGAAGGTGTTTGGGCAGTATGTCCGAATGGAGATAAAGATAAAGATAAAGATGGTAATTTAACCCGCGCAGATGGATGCTTCCATGGTACAATTGGACATACCTTAATTATTATTAATGGCAATGGTACAAATAATGATATATTTATTCCAATTAGCCAAAATCCACCAGACCCCTTTACACCTCCAACGGGAGGAACAACAACAACGAACCCAACAGGCACTTCAGGCACTTCAAGTTCTGAAACAGAAACCGATGACCCAACAAAAATTGACGATGAACCAGAACCAGACTTACCTCCACTTCCCTGTAGATGCAATGTTTGTAACGATTGTGGTAGATGTATTCTAGAACCCGAAGATGAATTGCCTACGAGTTGTGTTGATGTTTGTGATTGCTTCTCAATAAAATACAACCCCTGCAATGGTAAAGCATTTCAGTTTACAAATAATACGGTTTCGCACATGCCACTTGATGGAGTTTTCTTACAAACTACAACCTATAGAGTTGATTATACATGGAAAATTTATAGCGATTTTTACGGTGGTTGGAATTTAAAAATTACTGCAAATGGTTATTCTGGACTGGGTAGTTTATACGATCCAATTTGGAGTGGAAATGTTAGTCTTTATGTTGATGATAATTTAATATCAACTCAAACTTTGGGTTTAAACGGTACATATCTTATTCCTGATTACAAAAATGTGTATAAAGTCATTGGTGAAACAATTTTTTATAACTTACCGGACGGAGATTTAAGTATCACCTCCGAGGCTACTTTTAAAATTGAGTATCAAAAAGATCGTTTTGTTAGCCCTAGTTCAAAAAATTCTATAGATTTAAAAATTGACTGCAATGAATAAAATAATAATCACATGTGCGTTTGTTCTGTGTCTGTTTTCATGTAAAAAAGATAGAAAGAATTATATAAGCCAAAATAAACACAACATCATTCAGTTGATGAATAAATTAGATGATTTTGAAAAAAATGATACAACTATAATTATTCGTATTGATTCGATTTTTAATGAATTATTGAAATATGAAAA
The DNA here is from genome assembly GCA_027859005.1 of Prolixibacteraceae bacterium. GTDB lineage: Bacteria > Bacteroidota > Bacteroidia > Bacteroidales > Prolixibacteraceae > Roseimarinus. Next base: position 5,564 of record JAQIBQ010000259.1, read on the forward strand.
TACGACTGAAATACAGAATTTAAGAGCAAATTTCTATATGCAAACATCAAATTTAAAACTATCAGAACAATGCTACCTTAAATCTTTGGAGATAAATGATAATGATATAAATGCAAATATGATGTTGGGAATTCTAAATGATGTTAGAAATAATTCTAAAACAGCTCAAAAATATTACATTGAAGCAGTACGCAATTTAGACACTAAATTAAAGGATAAAGAAATTAATCTTGAAACTTTCATGTTATGGCAAAATAAAGCATATTTAATCATGCTTTCCCAAAATAAAGAAAGTGCAATTACTTTTTTAAGAAATATTAAGTCTAATGATTCCTTAATAAACAAATCAATTCTATTTGAGATTGATATAATTGAAAACGTAGGTAAAGAGGGATTCATTAAACAATTATTAAACCATTAAATTTCTTTTAGCGCAGTGCAACGAGGAGGCTTATAGCTTCTCGTCTTTGATGAGAATGTTCACCAAAGCATCAAGCTACTGAAATGATTTTTAAGCATAAGTTGGATGCCATCTTTAAAAATGATGGCATCCTTTTTCTTTTTTATCACCCTTCAGGCTTCGACGTGAGCTCAGCCGAACGGGGTTGGGTATAAGCTAATCGTTTCAAAGTATTGTTAGTTCAGCGCCCAAAAACCAAGCCTCGTTAAAAATATATTTTTCTGATGTTCTTTCCCTTTTTTCTAGTTAAGCATTAGTATAAATTGCACTTGTTCTATAAATCTGCAACTAATGAAAAATTATAGTCTGTTACTCCTATTTCTTTCAATGCTTACTTTCTCTTGTAAAACAAAGCCAAAGCCCGAGAATTATATCGACATAAAAATCCAAAAGTCAAGAGAGTATACCGTTGAAGAAAGAGCGAACATCAGGCTAGCATTAAAACGTTTTAATGAGAGCATTGTAATTGAAAATGGACTATATGTGGTAAAAGTCAAAAGTGCTGCCGAAATTGGGATCCCAAATGAATTCTTTTATATCTTTAAAATGGGCATTGATGATACCAATGACCTTGTAAAAGAGGCTGGTCCAGGTTGGGAGTTAGCTAAACCAAACTAGTTTAATTAGAAAAACATCTTTTTTTCTCAAACTATTTAAACTGAATTTAATACAAAGCTGAAACAATCGAAATGAATAGAATTATTATAAGAATTTTTTCTTTGCACTGCATCATAAAGCCTAAGAAGGATGCCATTTTTTTTATAGAAGACATCCCCAACTGCCCCTCGTTTAGCGCAGCGCAACGAGGGGCCCTTTTCCGCTTGTTGAGCCTGTCGAAATAAGCTTCCTCGTCTTTGATAAGAGGCGTTAGAAGGATACCTCGTTTTGTTTCTCTAATCACCCAACACGAGATAAATTCACTGCATAAAGAATTAAAATGAAAAAAATAAAATTCATAATTATTTTTCTGGCCTTAATAGTAGTAACATCATGTACAA
>JAQIBQ010000355.1 GCA_027859005.1 Prolixibacteraceae bacterium
TTGCGACACACAACGCACCTTCTTTTTTCCCAATTATGATTGGCGTTCTTCCTAGTTTATCGCGAGCTGCAAGAAGTGAATTTTCGGTAAGAATTAGCATTGAACATGAGCCTTTAATTGAATTGTAGACATTTTCAATACCTTCTTTGAAAGTTGGTTTCTGGCAAATTAACATTGAAATTAATTCAGTCGGATTAATACCTCCTTGACTGGTTTCAGAAAACAATTTATTTTGTTGCAGCATTTGATTGGATAATTCATCCAAATTATTGATTTTAGAAACGGTGCAAATTGCAAACCTGCCTAAGTGAGAATATATTACCAAAGGTTGTGCTTCAGTATCACTTATTATACCAATACCCGAGTTTCCTGAAAAATCAGCAATGTCACTTTCAAATTTATTTCGAAAGTATCCATCTTCTAAACTGTGTATTGCTCTTTGAAAACCTTTTTCAGGTGAAAAAAAACTTATTCCAGCTCTTGTTGTTCCTAGGTGAGAATGGTAATCTGTACCATAAAAAACATCGTTTACGCAGTCGTTCATCGATGTTGTTCCAAAAAATCCGCTCATGTTAAATTAAGTGTGTGTGTTTAACAAAAATAGAAATATTTGGATGTTATAAAACTCAATGAACTAACAATGTATTACTATTTATTGACAATGTGTTTAGGTATTGTTTAGCAATTGATACCTAAGGTCTATACTTTACTCATAAGCGGGTACCGTTTCGATTTGTATTACAGACATTTTTTTAACTCCCATATTAGTCGGCAACACTTGTGGTCAGTTGCTTGCGTTGAAACTACAATCTAATCAAGCTGGGTCTCGTTGGTTTCCAATTCAGAGCTGACGACTCAATTGTTATTAGAAAAAAATCATTTATTGACGCTACATTTATTTTCCTAATGACTAACAAATAAGTTATGTAATAGCCTGTAGATAAAATACGAAGAGAAATGCTTAGGCCAATCTTAAATTATAACAAATAGAACGTTTTTAATTTAATTATTGTGTCACCATAAATGGGGAATAACCATTCTTCAAAATCTTTTGGACCAAATAAGCCCATTGCATCATTAGAAAAACCAAAGCCCTCTTTAGGAATTCCAATAATATTCTGATCAAGTTTCTCATTTAAATTCTCATCGTGGTAATATCGAATTGCATACTCACCTTCAGGAATATTGGAGAAAGATATAAAACATTTTATTCCAGTGACATCTTTTTTTTGCCAAGCAAAATGTTTGTTGTTTCGGTCAATTAATTCAACTAAAACTTTCCCTTTTGTATTTCTCAAGTTGTAAATTTCAACCTCTAATTTCGACTGAGCCCTTATAGTTGTAGTAATAGCCAGAAGCGTGAAAAACAGAATAAATTTTATCATGGTTGTTTTGCTTGTTTAATTTGTCTTTATATACAGTTTTAAAAATTACTTTTCCTTCAAATATTTTAAAAGAGAATATCCATTCTTAATGGGTATAAACTTTGAAATACGAGGACTGATTGCTTTTTGAGGACAATTGTAAATACAGCGCATACACATACTGCATGAAAATCCATATTTAGGTTTTCCGTTTTTATTGGGTTGAATGTTTTTCTCTGGACAGTTGGTCCAACAAATACTGCAAGAGTCACAATTTTTATTGGCATGCAGTTCCAATCCGAATAATCGGGCTGCGGGTGATTCTACTTTACCCAAGAAATTTATGATTTTAGATTTTGTTTTTACGATTCGCTTAGAGACTTTTTGATCAAGCAATGACTGGGCAATATATTCGATTTTTTTCTCTGCTTCAGCGATCAATTTTAGGTTCAATTCATCAGGAAAATTCATGACAAATGTTAAAGGCATGGCTATTACCTCGTCTAATGCAATTGAGTATCCTTTTCTTTGTAGTTTTTTGCGGAGATCTAACGAGACTGCATCATTAACCCAAATATCGCTACAACCAACAGCAAGAAGGCTCACCATTTCAAATTTCTTTTCAGGTAGATTTCTTACAAAACGCTTAACGGTACGAGGTGCATTAAATCCGTGTATGGCATGAATTAATACAAGGTGTTTGTTTTTATCAAGTTTTTTTAGATCTGTAAATTCTAATGGGAACATCGTTACTTCAGAAGGTTTCAAGTTATTGGCTAACTTTTTTGTTAGGTGCTTTGCATTTCCTGTAGGACTGAAATAAATGATTGTATACATAAGTTTTACAAAAATCTTCTTGGAAAATGGTTTAATTTGATCTTCACTTGAAATATACTTCGAACTAAATGATTTTGAATGAAATTTAAAAACTTATTAAACGAATTGTATTTATTCATAAACCAAAGTAGAATTATTATAAAAAAATTACGACTTTGGTTTCACTAAAGGAGTTGGAAGAAAAATTACCGTTAAAGCAGTTTATCCGCTTTCATAAATCGTACATTGTCTCTATAAAACACATCGACACGCTTGAAGGAAACCTGATTGTAATAAACAATACTCAACTGCCCATTGGGAAGAGTTATAAAAGTATTGTTAAAAAAGCATTTGGGATTTGAGTTAGTCTCAGGTATCAATACACAAGTATCTATATCGCCAGTTGTATTTAAGATAGCTTAGAACAGAGCATCCACATTTTCAAGGGGAGTTCCCGGAGGCACATCACATCCCGTTGAAAGTATAAAATTGGAATATCTTTTTGTTTTTTCTCGTAGTTCAGCTACTGCTTTTTTAATAGATTCTGGTGTTCCTGTTTTTACAGTGTTGGCAGGATCTATATTTCCGAATGCAATTCTATCGGCCGGAATTTGTGGTAAAATATCGAGCATGTCAACTGAGTTTCCAAAGTGAAAGGCTTTGGCCCCAGTTCCTACCATCGATTCGATCAGTGTTTCTGTATGGCCACAATTGTGAAGCATTACCATAAATTCATCGCTCTGTATTTCGTTAACAATTTTTTTGATGTACTTCGAAGAAAACTCATCGCAACTATAAGCATCTAATAAACCCGCTGCGGGCTCAGCCATTACAACTCCATTCACACCACTTTCTTTTATCTTTTTCAAAAACGCGATAATAAAATTCGTAGCTTTTTCAAGCAATAAATGAACTTCATCGGGGTACATTAGAATCCCGGTCATTATTTCAGTAATGTCAATTAATCTTCCTGCAAGCGAATAGGGACCAATGCAGCCCGAAAAAATTGGTTTCCCGAAATTGGCATCTGTTGCAAGTTTTCCAGCTTTTATAAATTCCAATAAGCGCGGAGTGTTGGGTTCTGGAATTTCGACCTCTTTTATTTGTTCATAGCTATGAATTATTCTGTCTTTTATGGTTGGAATTTCATCATCGGAGAAAATTACACTTGAACCAAAAGCTTCGGCTTCTAATGATAGATCCATACTCATGGGTATAGCTGGCATTTGCGGATATCGTTTCGCAAGTGCCTCGATACACTGAAATTGTACAGTTCCTGAAGTTACCATATCACTAATTGTTTTCTTGGTTAATTGTAAGCCAGGGTAGGTAATTAGTGGAAAAAATAAGTTTGATGATTGCGCAAAAGTATTGTTGGCCCATTGATTCATGTTAATAGACATTGGTAGTAATAATATTAGTTAGTTAGTGGCAATGAAAATAGGGAATTAGAAAAAACTATTAGTACTATAGAATTGCTAATTAGGTATAAAATTTATTTAGCTACGAAATTAATCGTAATAAAATTTGCATCTACGAAACTTGTCGTATATATTTGTACGACAATAATCGTAATAAGAAGAAATGAGCAATCAAAAAGTAAATCCAACAGCTGGCGAATTAGAAATCCTGAATGTACTTTGGGTAAAACAACCTTTAACCGTTAAGCAAATACATGCACAACTAGCGGAAATGAAAGAGGTTGGTTACACAACTACGTTAAAAATAATGCAGAATATGTATGGCAAAGGTTTATTAAACCGCGAACCAAATGGGAAAAGTCATTTGTATACTGCGGTTTTCAAGAAAGAAGAAACAAGAGGAAAGCTACTTGATCGTTTTCTGGATTCAACTTTTTCAGGATCGGCTTCGAGCCTGGTTATGCAATTGCTTGGGAATAAAAAAACAAGTAAAAGCGAGTTGGATGAAATAAAAAGAATTATTGATAAAATGGAAAACGAACAATAGAACATGCCATGAACACCCTTCAAACTATATTTTCACCAGAGTTAATCGAAGCCATTGGATGGACAATTATTCATTCCTTATGGCAAGGTGCAATTGTAGCGATTGTTCTTTCAATATTGCTTATTTTCTTAAGGAAGAACAGCGCACAGGTAAAATATATTATTTCATTTTTCTCTTTATTAATTATGTTGAGTATAGCTGCACTAACATTTGTAAATACCTATACTTATGCCAAAGAAAAAGCGGTATTAAAAGAAAATATCACTACAAATCCAGGATATATTAAAACATATTTGGAGCAGAATATTGCAAATAAAACCCTAACAGAAGAAGAAATTGGTGAAGCAACAATAAACCTGAAACTGGTAAAAGTACGTAGCTTTTTTCAACGGAACTTCAACATTATTTGTAGTGTTTGGATGCTGGGCATGTTGTTCTTAATCATCCGAATGTTGGGTGGTTTACTCTATACGCGAAGGTTAAGAAGCTATCAAATAATTGAACTTAGCGAAGAATGGTTGTCTAAAATTGAAGCATATTCCCAAAAACTTGGTCTTAAACGAAAAGTAAATGCTTTCTTCTCACCATTAGCTAACGGACCTATAACCTTAGGTACCTTTAAACCAATCATTCTTTTCCCCATATCGGCATTCACTGGTTTGTCATCAGAAAATATTGAGGCAATAATAGCTCACGAGTTGGCCCATGTACTTCGGCACGATTACTTTTTCAATATCATTCAATCGATGGTTGAAATTCTATTTTTTTACCATCCAGCAGTTTGGATTATCTCAGCACAAATCCGCAACGAACGTGAAAATAGTTGCGATAACATAGCCATTGAGTTAACAGGCGATAAAGTTGCCTATGTAAAAGCTTTGGCACAAGTACAAATTAATCAGGTAGAGCAAGGGCAATTAGCCATGGCCTTTGCTACATCGAAAGGAAATATTTTATAACGTATTAAACGCTTACAAAAACAAGTAGCAATGAAAACAAACTTTATTGAAGGTCTAATCGCTGCAGGAGTGATAGTGATTGGACTATTATTAGCCTCATTTACCGTAGGTAATTCAATTCATCCTCAGGTTTCGGTATCCGACTCAATGTTGGAAAATAGTGAACCCAATTCAAACAAGGAATTAACACTAGCTGAAGTTCAACAAGAAAAAAAGAAAGCCGAAAACCGTGACAGTATTTGGACGGTTACAAAAAAACAACTCGAATCGACCGACGATTTAGAGAATGTTTCTGAAGAATTAGAGAAAGTAATTGAAGTAGCACTTTCGGAGCAAAATGAAGAAATTTCTGCCGAAATGATGGAGGAAATCAATGAAGCTTTAGAAGGATTAGATGTAGGGGCAATTATTCAAGCAGCTATGGCAGAAGCTAAAGTAGCAATGGATGAAATCGATATGAACGAAATAATGGAAGAAGCAAAAAGCGATATCGATTTCGATGAAATTAACCGTGATCTTGACGAAGCTCGACGTGAGATAAACGATGCCAAATGGGAAATGCGCGAAGAAATGCGTCGTGAAATGGAAGCCGAAGGAGATGTCCCAGAAGAAATTATCGAATTATCGATTCAGGCAGCTGAAGCCGGTTTAGAAGTGGCCTCGGAAGTAATCAGAAATTTACCACTTCAGGAAATTATTGAAGCAGCCTTACAAGGGGTTGAAATAGCATTTGAAGCCATTGAAGATATTGATGTGGAAGATGTTGATCGTTACGATTTTGGCGACGATGTTTCAGAACAAGATTGGGCAGAGTTGCACGAGCAATTGAAAGAGGAACGTGCAAAAGAAAAAGCAGTTAAAGCTAACGAGCTTGAAGAACTTAGAACACAATTGGAGCTTGAAAAAGAACAATTACTAAAAGAGAAAGAGCAACTTCAACTTGAAAAAGATTCATTAAAAAAAGCTTTAGAAGAAGAAAAGCTTAAACTTGAAAAAGAGAAGAGAAAGAAAGATAAAAAGAAGAAAAAGGGAAAATCATAATGTATAAAAAGGAGAGGTTCCATTGAGCTTCTCCTTTTTTGTATTGTGATTGAATCAAAAATGACTTTCAAATACTAATCTTTCTCAATTAGCCGTTCTTTGTCATTTGGTGTATAATACAATTAGATTATTTGTTTACATCTCATTACATTTGTGCTATGTCCATTCAAGTTGAAAATATTACCAAAAAGTACGGCCAACAACTGGCCCTTAATAATGTCAGTTTCAAAGTGAATACTGGCGAAATAGTTGGATTTCTTGGGCCAAATGGTGCTGGTAAATCAACCCTCATGAAAATCTTAACCGGTTACATTCTACCCAATTCAGGTATTGCTCGCATAGAAGGGCTTAAGGTAGAGGGTGATAAAATCGATTTTCGTTCACGAATTGGATATTTGCCCGAGAACAATCCACTTTATCCAGAAATGTACATAAAAGAATACCTGCATATGGTTGCCGGTTTCTATCATTTGAAAAACAAGAAGGATAAAGTAGGGCAGATGATTGAGATGACAGGCTTGTCACCTGAATCGAAAAAGAAAATTGGTGCATTGTCTAAAGGTTATCGGCAACGTGTTGGTTTGGCTCAAGCTTTAATTCACAATCCTGAAGTTCTCATCTTAGATGAACCAACTTCGGGACTCGACCCTAACCAACTCGATGAAATTAGGAAACTAATTATTTCCATCAGCAAAGATAAAACAGTAATGTTGTCGACCCATATTATGCAGGAGGTCGAAGCCATTTGTAACCGTATTCTTATTATCAACAAAGGAAATTTATTAGCCGATGGAACTCCCAAGGAGATCAATAAAATGTCGAAAGGAGTGGGGCAACAGGTCTATTTTTCAACCAAGGAAGTTATTGAACATGAATTTTTGACTAGTCTAACATTTGTTGCAAAAGCCAAGTCGGTTGCTAAGAATGAATACTTAATAACAGCCGCAACTGAAGAAGATATTCGGCCTTTGCTTTTCAATACCGCAATAAGCAATAAATGGACTTTGTTATCACTTCACGAAAAACAACGAAGCGTTGAGAATATATTTAGGGAGCTAACCCAATGAGCCATTCAAGAGCTCCAATAGTTTCGGTTGTACTCCCTTTTTTTAATGCCGAAAGAGCGCTTGAAAGGGCTGTTTTAAGTATACTGAATCAAACTTATTCAAGCTTAGAGTTGATCTTGGTCAACAACAATTCCAGTGATAAAAGTTTATCAATAGCACAGCAATTGGCTGAAACCGATTTGAGGATTGTTCTTGTAGCCGAGATTCAACAAGGCGTCTCTTATGCAGCTAACAAAGGAAATGCGTTGGCTAAAGGTAAATATATTGCAAGAATGGATGCCGACGATTTTTCACATCCAACACGTATCGAGAAACAAGTTCAATTGCTCAACGAGAAACCTGAAATTGGTGTAGCATCGTGTTTGGTCAATCATGTTGGGCATCATGAGAATACGAGAGGATTAAGCAAATTTGTTGATTGGGCTAATGAACTGATACTTCCTATTCAAATTGAACTGAATCGATTTATCGAAGCTCCTTTTATTAACCCAACTGTTATGTTTCGTAAAGAGCTTCTTAAAGAGCATGGCGAATTTATACATGGAGATTTTCCCGAAGATTACGAATTGTGGTTGCGGTGGATAAGTAAAGGCGTTAAAATTCAAAAAGTTCCTGAAATTTTATTCGATTGGTACGACTCAGACACCAGACTAACTCGGACGGATAATCGTTACAGTATCGATGCTTTTTACCGAACGAAAACACAATACCTTTCGAAGTGGTTAACAGAAACTAAAAATGCAACTATTTGGGTTTGGGGTGCAGGCAGAGTAAGTCGTAAAAGGGCTTCTTTTCTAGCAGAAATGGGAATTTCAATTCAAGGATATATTGATGTGAAATCTAGAAGTTTTGAAGATAATCAATGTATTAATTTCAAAGAATTCAACTGGGAATCCAAAACGTTTGTTTTATCCTATGTTGCCAACTGGGGCGCACGCGAAAAAATTCGGGAATTTTTGATTTCAAAAGGGAAAGTGGAAGGGATCGATTTTATTTTGGTTGCCTAAAATTCGCACCATTGATTCTATTTACCCTTAAAAAATACATCAAAAACTCATCAAACCCATTTCTTCGCTTAGGATTAAAAAATCAATTCTATTTTTATGCTTAAATCCTTAATTAAGCTGACTGCATGAAAAGAATTCTATATGTTGCAATTTTACTTTTATTTGTAGAATACACGTATTCCCAATCCATATCGCCCACCTTATTCGGGCAGAATGCCTGGATGCCCTCGTGGTATTATAATGGAAAATTAGATGCTATATGGCAAAAAGCCAAACCTGCCAATTTTGAAATTATTCGAATTGGAGGAATCGATTATGAAGATAATTTTGACGAACACATCGATGATTTTATACGTTTCATCGACAGCATAAAATTTACCTGTAATGCGGAACCCATCTTGCAAGTTCCCCGCAACTACACTATTGAACAGACCAACACATTGTATCAATTAATTAACGAAACCAATTCGAAGGCAGTTAAATACTGGTCCATTGGCAATGAACCAGATTACCATAATCCGAATACACTTTCAGAAATCTCGGAATACTTCATTCGAATTGCCAAAACCTTAAAGGACAAAAACGATTCTATAGTTGTAATTGGTCCTGATTATGCCAATTATTGGATTCACCCTGGAGATCAGTGGGATGCAGGAAAAACTGTATATAGCGACTTTATAAATGCCGTTGGTATGGAAATGAATTCCGACAGCACGGCCTATTTACTGGATGTATTCTCTTTTCATAATTACGTGGGATATACCATTGATGACAACATCGACAATCAAAACATTAAACAGCTTGTGAATAACATTCAATCGACTCTTACACAAATAAACAATAAACGAGAAGTAGGACGAGCAAACAAAGCAAGTTGGGGTATTGGGGAATTTAATATCAACCAAAACAATGACAGTAGGAGAAAACCATGGAGTTTTTATGCCGGACAATATTTGGCGATGGTCTATGGCTTTGGCATGGAGAAAGAAGCCGCGTTTATTTGTCCTTGGAGTTTAATTGAAGGCGAATACCGAAAATCAACCGATTTATCGATGTTCGAAAACGAAGCCAATAACTTTACACCACGCAGTTCATTTTGGCATACAAAAATGTTAACAGACTATCGCCGGGATAATTTCATGCAGAGTAGCTCTTCAGAACAGTTAATTAAAACAATTGGTATGAAAGATGAAACTGGAAGCACACTTATGATCATGAACACAGATGAAACACAAGGGTATTCCACCCAAATTAAATTGAACATGGACAGTGGAATCCCTGATGAACTGAATATTAATATGAATGCAGCCTTCGATTTTGAATACCACGATTGGATACCAGCCAATTCAACAACTACACTCGTATTTGATTCAGAAGGACAATTCGCGCGGAAAATAATTTATACCAAAACCGATGCTGATCAATACAATGCCCCCATAGAAGCAGACTTAATTCCAACAGCAATAAATACACCTATTAAGTACGACCTATCTTTCTTTTACAACCACCCATCAAACAGTTTAATTTTCAAAGGATCACTTGCTTCTGAATTAAAGCAAATTACCATATTCGACATTAACGGTAGATCGATAATACAAAATGAAACCAATGGAGATGAACTTGATTTAACTTTTCTGGAAAAAGGCGTCTACCTCATTTCAATTAATCATTGTGGATCTGTGACTAGAGGAAAATTCGTAAAGCATTAATCAAAATACAAATTCGCAATTCAATTTGATAATTTGAGTTTGGCTAATGATTCTTGTTGCGGAGCAAGTTCTGGCTGTTGTTAGATTAGATTTTCAACTTTCTATCCAAAAATTAGCAATCGGCTTCAAGCAAAATAGATATTAGAAGTCAGTAGATAAATACATATATTTGTTTCCTGTAAAATCAATAGATACATGGATATTTTTAAAGGACAAAATCTTATAGAGTTTGCTGAACGGTTCAAAACTGATGAAGACTGCCAATTGTACTTAGCTCATTTCAAATGGTCGGATGGCTTCAAATG
>JAQIBQ010000358.1 GCA_027859005.1 Prolixibacteraceae bacterium
CTTACAAATGGTGGCCAGTTTATTGAATCTGCATTCAAGGCAACTTAAAGGACACCCAGCAGCCGAAGCCTTACTCGAAGGAAAATACCGAGTAGAAGCATTAACGCTAATACATCAGAAACTATACCGCGACGACATAGATACCAAAATTGATTTAAAAGATTATATCGAAGAATTGACTAAAAATCTGGTGATGAATTTTGGACAGAACTTCGATATGGAGTTAAAATTGGTTCCCTTTATCATGAAAATTGACAAAGCCATACCCTTGGGCTTGGTATTAAACGAACTGGTTACCAACTCTCTTAAATACGGTCAGGAAGATAATGAATCGCCAAAACTAGCCATCGTTATTACAAAAGAAGCTGAGAATGTAATATTAACCATTAAAGATAATGGCAAGGGATTACCCGATGATTTCGATTTCAGGAAGACCGATTCATTTGGATTAAAATTAGTACATTCGCTCATCAATCAACTGGGAGGAAAAATTGATTGGAATTCAAAAAGTGGAACTTGCTGGACCATCACTTTAAATACCCTGAAAATAAGCTAGAATGAATAAAGAAGTGCGCATATTAATTGTTGAAGATGAATTCATGATATCGGAAGACATTGCTATGCGCATTGAAGATTTTGGCTATACCGTTGAAGGTACAGCAGCTTCAGGCGAACAAGCTTTAGAAATATTAAAAAAAGGCAAAACTGATTTAGCCTTGCTTGATGTGAATATTGATGGAGACATGGACGGTATTGAACTTTCGAAAATTATCTCAAGCCAATACAACATTCCTTTCATTTTTCTAACCTCTCTAGCCAGTAAATCGATCGTTGAACGTGCAAAAGAATGCAATCCATCGGCCTACCTACTTAAACCCTTTAACGACCGTCAGGTTCAGATTGCAATTGAATTAGCGTTGGAGAATTTTGCGGACAATAAAGTCGCATCTACCGTAGAAGAAGCAAGCGAAAATAAACCTTCTTCTACTCCGGTACTTTCGATGAACGACAGTCTGTTTTTGAAAAAAGACACGCACTACGAAAGAGTAAAATACAGCGACATTTATTACTTATCTGCTGAAAGCAGTTACACTTTAGTTTACACTAAGAACGGCAATTTCATGTACTCTTGTGTATTGAAAAAGTTTGAAGAAAAACTACCAAGTAACTTATTCATACGAGTTCATCGTTCGTATATTGTTAATGCAAATTACATCACTGGTTTCGAGGGGAACAACCTACATGTTGCTGATCGAAGAATACCTGTAAGCAAAAGTTATCGCGAAGAATTATTCAAGACCTTTAAAGTTTTCAAATAAAAAAGGATTCTGCGTTCCCACAAAATCCTTTTCATTATATCTCATCTAATGTTAGTTCTGTACAACAATAGTATAGGACTGGAATTCAGATACGAAATAAGAATTCCTCCTTTAAGGATAAACTCATGAGTCGCTTGCCATTGGTAATAGGTCATTGTAAAAAATGTCATTTTTTGAGACTATATCTATATCTTTATGAATGACTATTCAACCTAATGACTCCTGACCAAAAACCCATTATCATCTAGCTGATGGCCAATAACAAGTTAACTAAAATGCTTAGTTCAAACTCATGTTATTTATTTGAATTAGCCTTTGTTTACATTTTCGTTGTACACCCTTTTTAGCCACGGTAACATTAACCAAATAATTAAAAAAGCGGCAAAAGTTAAACCGGCATTGGTTAAGAAGAAATTCGATTTTTTGTCGAACACATCCCACAAACCAGACAACACGCCCGATAGTTTATTTCCAATTGCTGTAGATAAAAACCAGCCACCCATCATTAAAGCAACCATTCGTTTTGGAGCCAATTTTGAAACCAAGGATAATCCCATTGGGCTTAAACATAACTCTCCGATGGTAATTACGCCATAAACGCCAAATAGCCAAGCAACCGAAGCTTTGTCGAGCCCATTACTACAAGCTAATGCACCTGCAACCATTACCAACCACGAAAGCCCTGAGATTAACATACCCCATGCAATTTTGCCTGGAGTAGATGGTTCTTTTTTTCGTCTTCCTAAAAAATTAAAGAATCCAACCACAAGTGGAGTAAGTAATATTACAAACCCCGGATTTATTGAAGCTTGCAACTCTGTTGGCCATAGCTTCAATTTACCTTGTTTGTCCATCGATTGATCTTTAACTTTATCCCATTCATCTTCAGTTAGATCTCCTGGTTTACCGTCGATATTTCCAACAGGAAGTTCTTCGGTATAATTATCGAAATAATAACTTGCTCCTATTTCAGTTCCTTTGACCTCTCCGTGTAAATCTAAAACTTTACGTTCACGCGGAACCGTTGAGACCTCTTCTGTACTGGCAATGGTATTAAATACTTTTTCCATCTTAGGGCCAAGCTCACGACTAGTATTGTTTTTAGCCCAATAGGTCAACGCCGACCCGTTCTGATGAAATACTGCCCAAAAGATAATTACAACGCCAAAAATGGTCAATAAAGCAGCAATAGGCTCTTTCTCTTCTTTCGATGCTGAGCGCCATGTATTGAAAAAGAAAACCAGTACAGGAATACAGAAAAAGATAAAGGCATCGGTTGAATCCGAACCAAATACACTATCGGGAATAAACCAACCAATTGCTCCAAAAACAAAGGCAGGTACAAACATGGTTACTATAATACGACCAATTGAAGTATCTCCTTCTCTTTTGGGTGAGATCTTATCGGCTTCTTTGATTTCAGGAACTCTGAAATTACCATAGGCAAACCAAACAACTCCAATTAACATTCCAATTCCGGCTGCGGCAAATGCCCAACCCCAACCATAGGTTAATCGTAAATATGCAGCAACAAAGTTGCAGACAAATGCACCTAAATTAATACCCATGTAAAATATGTTGTATCCCGAGTCTTTTAAGTGTTCGTATTCTGGTTTTTCGTACAATTTACCCAACAACACCGAAACGTTCGGTTTAAACATTCCGTTACCTAATATTATCAACAATAATGAAACATAGAATGCAGGTGGACTATCAGGAATGGCCAGTCCTATATAACCAGCGGCCATAAGCACTCCTCCTATGTAAATAGATTTTCGGTATCCAATTAATCGGTCGGCAAGTAAGCCACCAAAAAATGGAGTTAAATAAACTAAAGCTAAGTAGGTTCCGTAAATATCGGCTGCTGAGGCTCTGCTCAAACCAAGCCCTGGAAAAAAAGACGATTTTGATTCAACCATATACAAGGTGAAAATTCCAAGCATCAGATAATAGCCGAAGCGCTCCCACATTTCAGTAAAGAAAAGGATCATTAGCCCTTTGGGATGTTTACTTTTTGACATATTCAATTAGTTTAAATTAGTTTCATAAATAAGAAGTGCCTAAACGAAACACTCATATACAAGTATAGACAGTTTACAAGATAGTCAAAATGATAAAACCCCAATGTCTGCTTATCTAATTATGATATTAAAAAAAAGGCTAAACATCATACTGTTGAAAGTATATACAATTTAAACTGAAGTTTGAAAATCTATATTTTGGGAAAAATTAATAAAATACAGATATGTTTATAACAAACGAATACTTCGAAGGCAATGTTGTAAGTATTGCTTATGAGAATAAAAAAGGAAATGCCAAATTGGGTGTTATGGCTAAAGGCGAATATGAATTTGCAACCACTTGCATTGAATTCATAACTGTTGTATCGGGCGAGATGTCGGTTCTGCTACCGAGCACAACGGTATGGGAAACGCATGTAGCAACTGATACGTTTAAAGTAGAAAAAGATGAAAATTTTAATTGAAAATCGAAGCCGATTGTGCGTATAAATGCGTTTACAAATAGTCGCAACAAAAATAATTATGAAAGTGGAAAGAAGAAAAAATGAGGTTGAGGTAAAATAAAGATTGAGACTTAAGACTAAGGTTGAGGTTGAGATTTCCCATTGAATCAATATTGCTCCCCGACACGTTACACTATTCCCGATAATTTGGGTCAGGATGAAACTACATATGCTTTGCAAAAATTGAGATTGAAGATGAAAAATCGGAGTGAAACGCAGATCAACTAAGCAAAGAGTAATAAAAGGAATATGTAGAATACTCCACTCAGATACTTTGCCACTTCTGCCCCTAAGCTTGAATGTCAACTTGTTACCCACAAAAACCTCATACGAATATACCTGGGTCAAAAAAGCAGAGAATCGTTCAAATAGAAAGCCCGAATCCATACATGGAAACGGGCTTTTATATTTTTTCAATCGAATAGTAAGCAATACAACAGATATAATGTCGTATTTAAATTTTATCAATTACTTAACTATCGAATTCCTTTCATCATTTTCTTTAACCAAGGAGAAATTAGCATTAAAATGAGACCAGCAGTTGCTGTTTCTATGGCAATAAACCAAAATACAGGAACTTCTCTTCCCAATGAGCTTTCTAAACTAATTGAAATGGCTTTCATCTGTGAAGCAACAAAGTTACCTGCAGCAAACGACCCCATCCAAACTCCCATCATGGTAGAAACCAATTTCGGAGGTGATAATTTGGTCACCATCGACAATCCAATTGGCGATAAACAAAGTTCACCAAATGTGTGCAACATAAATACCATGATCAACCACATTGGGCTTACCAGGTTTCCACCGGTTGCACGCTGACTTGCAAAAGCCATAATCACAAAACCAAAACTTAGCAACAACATTCCCCATCCAAACTTCATGGGCGTATTTGGGTTCAATTTTGCCTTGTCTAGCTTTAACCACAACACACTAAACAGTGGTGCAAATAAGACGATAAATATAGCATTCACACTTTGAAACCAAGTAGCTGGAATTTCCCAGTTTCCAATCATACGTTGTGTATTCTCTTTGGCAAAAATGGTAAAAGTAGTACCTGCCTGTTCGAATCCACTCCAGAAAAAGATATTAAACACAGCCAAAACCATAATAACAGCTACGCGACTCCATTCCGTTTTTCCATTGGTACCCTTTACAATACTCCACAATAAATATGCAATACCTGTTGTGGCTACAATACGGATAGTCCAAGTCTGAATACTTTCATCAAGGACACTAAAACTATAAATGAAAACGAGAATCAAACCAACTAGTCCGATTACATATAAAACTATATTTCCCCAGTCCTTAAGGGCCAAACGAACTTTTTCAGCCTTCATTTTAGGTGGCATTCCTATATTCCCTAATGTATGGCTGCGGAAGAAGAACCATGTTGTACCCAAAAGCATCCCAACACCAGCCGCCATAAAACCATATTCCCAGGCAATTTGTTCGCCTAAATAACCGGCAACTAATGGAGAAAGAAATGCACCTAAATTAATACCCATGTAGAAAATGGTAAAACCACCGTCTTTGCGCGGATCATTGTTATCGTACAATTCGCCCACCATGGTCGAAATGTTGGGTTTAAAGAAACCGTTTCCAAGAATGAGTATGCCTAAACCAGTAAAAAACAACATTTTCCGTGCATCTACATCACCATCAGACATTGCACTGTACGCCAACATAAACTGCCCAATAGCCATGGTTAAACCACCAATGTAGATGGTCTTCCTTTGACCTAATATTTTATCGGCTAATATTCCACCAATAATTGGAGTTACATATACTAAACCCGTGAAAATTCCATAAATAGTGAAAGCATCTAATTCGGCCATTTCAAAACCACCATTCGCAAAGGTGGCTGTTAAAAACAACACTAAAAGTGCTCTCATTCCATAGTAACTAAAACGCTCCCACATCTCAGTGGCAAACAGCGACGACAATCCCATCGGGTGTCCAAAAAATGCTGTATTCTTATCTTTTGTCATATTTTTGTGTAATTGGTTTTAAACAGAAAAGCAAATGTAATATTTTTATTTAATCGGGAAATGACAATTAACATGCCCTATAATTCGTTGAATAATTAAATTATAAAACCAACAGTGCTAGTACTAAAACCGATTTCTTCTTAAATTAGCTACTTTAAAGGCTCTTATGAAAATATTTGCAACAAATCAGATTAGCAAAATCGATCAATACACAATTGAGCATGAACCTGTTCCAGCAATCAATTTAATGGAACGAGCCTCAATGACCGTTGTTGATTACCTTGTAAATGAAACTGATGTAGTGGGCAGAGTGATGATCTTTTGTGGTCCCGGGAATAATGGTGGCGATGGCTTAACTGTAGCGCGCTTATTATCCAATATTGAAAACCGCTTCGACGTTTCAGTTCACATTCTGAATTTTGGAAAAGAATTAAAGGGATCAGCGTCCATTAACCTGAACCGCTTAATAAATCAACAAAAAGTTAAAATTCATTTTTTAAAAGATCAAATACCTATCATACCCAAAGGAGTACTTGTAATTGATGCGTTGTTTGGTTCTGGCTTAAGCCGACCACTGGAAGGTTTTCCTGCAGAATTAGTTCAAGGCCTCAACCAATCAGAAGCCAATATTTTATCCATTGACATTCCTTCGGGGTTAATGGGAGAAGACAACACAAACAACATCAGTGAGAATATAATTCAAGCCCAAAAGACTATAACTTTTCAATTTCCAAAAATCAGTTTTCTGCTACCAGAAAATGAAATTTTTATCGGCGATTGGTCGGTAACAGATATTGGCTTGCATAAGGATGCTATTAATTATTTCGAAAGCAAATATTACTATCTAGATGATGAAGTTGTCACGAAACTAATCAAGCCTAGAAGAAAATTTTCGCACAAAGGAACTTTCGGACATGCATTGCTAATTTCTGGTGCCTATGGTAAAATGGGAGCTGCTATATTGAGCTCAATGGCGTGCTTACGATCAGGAGTGGGCTTACTAACCACACATGTTCCCCATGGAGGGTATCAGATTATTCAGAATTCAGTTCCAGAAGCGATGACCAGTATCGACGATTCAGATTTAATGTTCACTGGAATAACCAAAATTGAAAACTATTCTGCCATTGGAATTGGCCCTGGTATTGGAACCAAAGTTAATACACAACGTGGATTAAAGCAGTTAATCGACTCAGCCACTAAACCCATGATTTTGGATGCCGATGCTTTAAATATTCTTAGTGAAAACCCTGTATGGCTTAAGCTATTGCCTGAACATTCTATTTTAACTCCTCACCCCAAAGAGCTTGAACGCATGGTTGGACCTTCGACGAATGGATTTCAGCGCATGACTATGGCAAGGAAGCTAGCCCGAAAGTTCAAACTAATAATAGTAATAAAGGGTGCGCATACACAAATAATAAATCCGAGTGGCGAAGTCTGGTTCAATTCCACAGGAAACCCAGGCATGGCAACTGCAGGTAGTGGTGATGCCTTAACTGGAATTATACTTGGACTTTTAGCACAAGGACATACAGCTTTCGATGCAGCAAAAATTGGCGTTTATGTGCATGGCTTAGCGGGAGATGTAGCAGTCGCTCGTAGGGGTTATGAAGCACTTATTGCTTCAGACATTATCAACAATTTAGGTGAAGCTTTCAAAATCATACACAAATAGTCGCTTTCTGATAAAAACATAT
The DNA here is from genome assembly GCA_027859005.1 of Prolixibacteraceae bacterium. Classification (GTDB taxonomy): domain Bacteria; phylum Bacteroidota; class Bacteroidia; order Bacteroidales; family Prolixibacteraceae; genus Roseimarinus. The sequence continues at coordinate 7,532 of JAQIBQ010000358.1, forward strand.
CCAAGCATTTTTTTCATCTTTGTAATTCATAAAACACAAACAACATGCGCAGCTCATTATTGCTATTACTCACCGTTTTCATTTTTTCAGCATCAACTTTTGCAACACAACCAAAAGACGACAAAAAGAAAACCGATGAAGAACTTAGTTCAGAAATTACACCTGTTTATACTGAAGGCATCGCTTATTCTCTACCTCGAACCGCTTTAATTGTGAATGTAAAAGTTCAAAAAACTTCGTTCTTCGCAGGACCATATGCACCTTTTGCTCAAAAGTATTTGGGAATGAGTAATGTGAAAACCAAGAATGAAGATACTTGGAATTTAATTGGATTTTCGATTGAAAACTACACAGAAGCCGATCCTGCATCCTATTTCAAAGCAAATGGTACAATCGCTTCTCAAATTTCACTTCTCTCAAACGGGATTATTTCAACCATACGTGCAAAAGAGAATGGTACAAGTAGTGAGCTTATAATTGGTTCTGATTATTTTACTTCAAATGAAGCACAAACAGAAGATTTTACTGATTTAGCGTCGGATGACTTTTATGACATAATTGTTGATCCTGAAACGGGAAAAGAAAGCACGCTTTATAAATCGCTAGAAGACAAAGCACGTGAAGCAGCTGATTATTTAATTCGACTTCGTAAAAAAAGAGCGTATACTATTCTTGATCCTTCTGATGTAATTCCTGAAGACGGCTTGGGCTATAAAGTATTTGTGAAAGAGGCCAAGCGCTTAGAAAAAGAATATATTTCTTTATTTAAGGGGAAAACCAGCCAATCGAAGCACAAGTTCAGCTTTCTATTTGTACCTGGCGAGAACGATGTTAAAAATGAAATACTCTTTCGCTTTTCTGATGAAAAAGGGCTATTGCCGAAGACCGATATTTCAGGCAAACCAATTCTTTTGGAATTAGTAAAAGATAAAAATGCTTATAGAACTGCAATTCAATTAAAAGAATCAGAAAACCCTAATGCTGGTGAAAGTGGTATTTATTATCGAATTCCTGTTAGTGCTGAGATTTCAATCTCCTACGGATTAAATGAATTGTACAAAGGTCGAGTTTTACTTCCTCAGTTTGGAATTGTTGCACCTGTGCCTGAAAATTTCTTGAATGGAAATTACAGCATAAAGTTCAACACAGAAACAGGAACATTAAAAGAAGTAAAGGAATTGTAATAGTAATCTAATTTTCAGTCTTTATTCGATAAACAAGAACTTCATCGTTTCGAAATGTACGATCGAGAAAATACTCATCACCCATCATTTCTTCTACAATTTCATTTTCATACTGAACCAACACAAACTTCGGCTTCTGATTCATAAGTCGTTTAATTTCGGTGATATTATCGAACTTGAATGCTTTGTGTAAATCGGTAAAAAGCAAGTTCGCATGAACGTATTTTGTTGGAGTATTCCTTTCCATCAAATAATAAATAATAGGCTCATAATTCGAAACAAAAACTTGTTCTTCATCCGTTGTGTTTTCATCTAAATACGCTGCAACTTCTTTAAACGAATCAGGTTCAACAATGTTTTCGAAATAAGATGCAGTTTGAATCACAAGAACAACAACAAATAATGCAATCCATCCAGTTTTCCCTCTAAAAAGAAACTTTAAAGCACCATTTAAACTCACCGTTGAATGAAAAAACAAACCTGCCAAAAGACTTAATGGCAACATTAATTGAATTGAATAATGAGTAAAACCTTTGCCTGGCAGATACATTGCAATAAGTACCATGCTAATCCATAGCATAAAGAACCACTTGCTTTTTTGCGATAACAACTTCCTTTCTTTAAAAAGAATATAAGTAAAAAAAAGAGTGATTGGGAAAAAACGGAAAAGCAAATCGGCAAGTAAAACCAAATAGTTTAAAATTGAAAAAGATTGTTTATACAAACCAGGTAACTCAAACGATATAAAGTAGAAATCGTTAAAACGTTGGTTTAAATAAAAATACAATGCCGTTAATGAGAAAGGCAGCAAAAAACCAATTCCTGTCAATATGTACTTACTAATTACCTTAAATTCAAATTTATTCTTTTTTACAAAGAAGTCGACCCCAAGAAAAAACAAGCCAAAAGCTACAAAATCGAAAAGCACTAAATATTTTATAATAAATCCAATTCCCATAAATAGACCTGCCATAAAATAATTCACCTTACCCTCTTTCAAAAAAAGAAGCAATGCCACTATGGTAAAGAAATTAAAATAGAGCTCGGTATTCGGTGATAATCCAAAATAGGCCCACATTGAAGTATAAAAAAGATAGACAATGGCTGAAGCATTTGCAGCATTCCAATTGCTAAATATTTTGAAAGAAGCCTTTCGAATAAAGTAAGCAGTAACAGCAACCAGGAGCGCAGTAAAAAGACGTTTCATGAAAATTGAATATCCAAAAATGGCTTGGAGGCCTGCGTATATTAGAAAAATCCCAACTGGTTTAGTATCGGTTACCTCGGTATAGAGTTTTTTCCCTTGAAGAATTTCATTTCCAATAATTGCATAAGTAGATTCATCGTGATCAAGTTCACTTGGGAAAAAGCTAAAAAAACGAAGAAAAATGGAAGCTACTATTAAAAGTACGAACCAACTCAGTTCACTCTTCAATACAGGAAATTTATTGAGTAATCGATTCATGATTTCATTAAGGTTTAAAGACTACTCTCAGCGATACATTATCTTGAACTGCAATTCCGTCCTTTACAGCAGGCGACCATTTAGGTCCATTCTTTAGTACACGAATGGCTTCTTTAGAAAAGTCATTATTTTCGGGAGATCTGAGCACAACAAAGTTGGTTAATTCACCCGAAAGCAATACAGTAAACTGAATTCGTACCACTTCTCTTTTTGCATTTTCAATTGAAGTTGGATAATTCAAATTTTCAACCAAATACGCTTTAAACAAACTAAACCCACCGAATGGTATCGATTTCGCATTATCGCCTTTTCTTATCGACTTACCCTCGTCGGGTGTTATATCTTTAAGCTTTTCTAATACTTCTTCCTCTATTTCGATTGTATCAAATTCGAGTTCGAGCTTAGCAGCAATAGTGGTAGAAGCTGTAGCTGTAGCTTCATCATCAGAGATACTATTATTAGCAATAGGTTCCATTTGTATCTCCTTCGGAGCATTCACTGCTACAAGTGCTCGAGTAGGTATTTTCTTTCCTTCCTTTTCAATACGATTACTCTTTTTAGATTCTTCACTGCTTTTAGCAGCAAAGGCCAAGGTATTCGTTGGAGGTTCTTTAACGTTACTTTTTATTGATTTTGACTCAGGAATAGCTGCATCTGCAAGTAAAGTTTTTGAACTATCTCGATTCATTGTTCCAATACTATCGAGTGGAATACTATTATCTAAGAAAGTTGTATCAGCTATCTGTTCAGTTACAAATAGATCTGCGGTTTGTTTTATTTGAGTAGAATCGGAATCTTTTAAGATGAAAATTGAGGCTATCAAAATTAAAACACTAGCGGCAACAGAAAGATAAATAATTGGACGAATCTTTTTCGTTGATTTATTGGAAAGAATATGAATTGAGTATAAATCTTTTTCAATATCGGCTGTTTTCACCTCATTAAACCCGTCAAATGCTTCAGCAAGAAAAGGATCCCTTTCTAAAGCACGCTCAAATTCATAACGCTCTTCGTTCGACATTTTATTTTTTTTGTACCGAACAATTTCGTTTAATTCTTGGTTGTATTTTTTAGTTTCAGCCATTGCTTGATTCCAAACAAATTTTTAAGTTTCGTTTTCCATTCTGTATCGAACTTTTCACTTTCTTTTCTTCTATTTTAAGTAGTATTGATATTTCCTGATAGCTCTTCTTTTTAAAATAAAATAGATCGATACTTGATTTTTGCTCATCTATTAGTTTTGTAATACAATCTTGTAAAGCATCACTCAATCTTTGACTATCGTCTAAAGGATGCAATTCGAAGCCCGATTCCATAATTCTTTTTTCTTCTGCTTGCCACAAACGGAATCTATTATCTTCTGCGTTTAGTTTGCGTAGCTCCATTAAGCATTGATTTTTAGCAACCACATACAGCCAACTTCTAAAATTAGTGATTTCTTGTTTTCCTGCTTCAACTGTTAGTTTTTCAAAAACTTGCATAACAATTTCACTAGCCTGATCTCGGTTTTTGAAATATTTTAAACCCACACCATAAACTAAATGCATGTATTTTTCGTATAAAGTCCCTAGGATTTCAAGGTCACCACTATTCCGAAATTGCCTGATTTGAGTTAAATCAAGTTGACGATCGAATTCTTGTTGTTTTAGAGATGACGGCATATTCAGCGATATCTTTTTACTATTCCATAAAAGTAACAACAATTATTTATCAAAAAAATATATGGAATTTAAAAAGTTGATGCATCTCCCTTATAGCATATAAACTTTAAAACTTTGTTATTATGAAAACATCAAACACAATAGTCCTTTCAATTCTTATAAGCTTTTTCACAATTAATTCGTTTGGGCAAAAAATAATTAGCGGATATGTGACAGACGAAACCAACAACGTACTTAAAGGTGCGATTGTAAGTGCAAAAGACAATTCAGTTGGAATAAGAACAGACTCAAAGGGATATTATACCATTAGCAGTGATTCAATGAGCACCATACTTGTTTTTTCATTCCCAGGAATGGTAACACAAATAATTGAAGTATCGAATCAACAAATTGTGAATGTAACCCTAGTGGCTGAAAAAGTTTTTATTCAAGAAAAAACCGGCATTCAAACATTTGCTGGTGCTGTTCAGGGCATGGCTCCCTATAAATCAGGCAAAAGCAGAACAAGCACTAATGCGATGGGTATGGCAGTTCAATATCCTGATACAGAATACAATACCGAAGACTATAGTACAATTCATGAAAGTGGTTTTAAAAATACAATTACAGATCCATTGTCAACTTTCTCAATTGATGTAGACAATGCATCCTACACCAACATTCGAAGATTTATAAACATGGGACAACTTCCTCCCAAAGATGCCATACGAGTTGAAGAAATGATTAATTATTTCGATTACAGTTATTCTCAACCCATAAATAATGATCCAATTTCAATTACAACGGAATATAGTGTATGTCCTTGGAATAGTAATCATCAATTGGTATTGGTTGGTATGCAAGGGAAAAAAATTGAAACTGATGATCTCCCTCCATCCAATTTAATTTTCTTAATCGATGTATCGGGTTCAATGAGCGCTGCTAATAAATTGCCATTAATCCAATCATCATTAAAAATGCTAACAAATAACTTACGACCTCAAGATAAAGTTGCAATTGTAGTTTATGCTGGTGCTGCTGGTGTCGTTCTTGAATCGACTCCAGGTAGTAATAAGAAAAAAATCACTGAAGCAATCAATAATCTTAAAGCAGGTGGTTCAACTGCTGGTGGCGAAGGACTGACGCTGGCTTATAAAATTGCATCCGAAAATTTTCTCGATGATGGAAACAACAGAATAATAGTAACTACCGATGGCGATTTTAATGTGGGGCAATCTAGCGATTCTCAAATGGAGCGCTTAGTTGAGAAGCAACGCAATAACAACATATTTCTAACTGTACTAGGTTTTGGAATGGGAAATTACAAAGACAATAAGCTTGAAACAATTGCCAATAATGGAAACGGAAATTTTGCATACATAGATAATAGTCAAGAAGCACATAAAGTATTCATTAAAGAATTTGGTGGCACATTATTTACAATAGCAAAAGATGTAAAATTTCAACTTGAGTTTAATCCGAAATTTGTAAAAGAGTATCGTTTGGTAGGATATGAGAACAGAGCCTTAAACAACGAAGATTTTAAAAACGATAAGAAAGATGCTGGAGAGTTGGGTTCGGGACAACAGGTTACAGCACTGTATGAAATTATACCAACCAACTCGAACACAGACTTAGATTCTGACAATACACTTAAATACCAAAAGAGAAGAATTAAAAATGATACGAACTTATCTAATGAAATTCTCACAATAAAAGTAAGATATAAGCATCCAAAAGATAACTCGAGTCTACTAATGACTCATATTTTAACAACAGAAAGCTATTTAAATACTTCAATAACTGAAAATATTAAACAGGCAGCAGCAATTTCACAATTCGGAATGTTATTAAGAGGTTCTGAATTCAAAGGGAATTCCACTATTGCTAGTACAATAGCATTGTTAGAATCAATAGGAACCAAAGATAGTGATGGTTATCGAGGAGAGTTAATTCGCTTGGCCAAAACAGCTGAATCTTTGGGCTTAAATATTCAGCATACTTTATAGCTCTTCTCCAATTTGTGTTTATTGACGAAGAAAGCCACCCTAAAAGGTGGCTTTCGCTTTAATATGTTGATTAAAATTATTATTTATTTCTGTAGTAAAGTAAGACTAAGATCTTCATTTACTTTCTTTTGAATAAAGTCGTTGATGTAAAAATCTTGGTATTCATTTCTAATGGTGAAAACATGAGGACGAGGATGCAATTTTGTTCTTTCAACAAAAGCGTGCAAAGTTTTGTCTGTTATGTATTTCTCAAAATGCATCAAAACATTGTATCGGGCGTCTACAATCTCATTAGTTGCCTTTGCTGCTCTCCCAACACCATATTTGTCGTTTAAAAAAGCAATATCGATGTCTAAATCGGCCAATTGTAAACCACGAATATCATCGAGCGTCTCAGGATTTGAATCACCAGAATGAAATACTTTTACCCCATTAATATTAACAAGATAACCCATATTCTCAACGTGATCATTTTCCTTTTTCTCATGCTTAACATGACATGCAACTATTTCACAACCATTAACCATTAAACGATCGTAGTGGTTTACAACTGGAGTTGCCTCAATAATTCTGTTTTTAATTTGAGCATAATCAGCTGTAAAAATCATCATTTTATTAATTACTTGCTGAGGACAAATCATTTTAACTTCTTTATTATGAAGCATTAACTGAGTTGCGATGTATGGATCGAAATGATCTGCATGAAAATTTGAAACGAAAACTAAATCAATATCATCAAATGGATGTAAGCCATTTTTTATTAATGAAACTGTTTTTTGATCAGGTTCTAAGTATTTATTCATCCCATTTTGGAACAAACCGTCAAATAAAATTTTTTCGGTTCCTATGGTTACAATAAACCCACTATTTGCGATATAGGTAACCCTAGCAGTTTTAACATTCGTATTGTCCAAAGCTTTTGTTTGAATTCCAGCAAAGGCCATTACTATGATTAATAATGAAGGTAGAAATTTCATGATCAATTAGATTAGAAGTAAAAATTTCGGAACCCGAGCTATGAGTTAACTATCTTTATAATATCAAGTATTACAAAGTTACGTGATAATTGGGTTAAAAACCTAGGATAGATTAAGACCCGTAGGTATTCTTTTTATGAACAGCAGCTCAAGTTTGACGAAACGTCATTTTAAATTGACTAAACGACCAAATAAATTCACAAACTCCACATATGCCTATTCTAGTGATACTTACAGACACTACTACCATGAATAGCTATTTTTCTTATGTGAATGATGGTATTCTGCTAGTAAACGAAAGTTTATTGATAAGCAAAACCCCTGAAAATGAAGATTCAAGGGTTTCTATTTTTGATAATATGGGTTTAAAACGTCAATTTAAGTCTACACAACACCTTGTGCTAACATGGCATCAGCAACTTTAACAAAACCACCAATATTAGCCCCTAATAAATAGTTTATTTTGCCATTCTGAGTGCCATATTTTTTACACGACGCATGTATTTCGCCCATTATTATATGTAGCCTTTTATCCACTTCATCGCGAGTCCAACTGTAACGCATTGAATTTTGAGACATTTCGAGCCCCGACACTGCAACTCCTCCAGCATTAACCGCTTTACCCGGAGCATATATAATTTTGCTATTCAAATAATCAACTGCACTGGCTGTACATCCCATATTCGAAGCTTCTGCGACCATAAAACAACCATTTTGAACAAGTTTCATTGCGTCGTCTTCATTCAATTCGTTTTCGCAAGCACATGGAATTGCTACGTTTACCGCTTGCTCCCATGGACGTTTACCTGCATAAAATGTAGCTCCAAACTCTGCAGCATAAGGTTCAACAACATCGTTATTTGTTGCACGTAAATCTAAGAGATATTCAATTTTTTCACCAGAAATACCCTTCTCGTCATAAATATATCCATCAGGTCCTGAAATGGTAACCACCTTACCTCCCATTTCATCGATTTTACAAATTGCACCCCATGCTACATTACCAAAACCAGATACAGCAACAGTAAGTCCCTTCATTGGTTTCTTAATCTCATCAAGCA
>JAQIBQ010000393.1 GCA_027859005.1 Prolixibacteraceae bacterium
AGTTCAACTTTCGGGTGGAGTATTAAAACTAAATTGCAAATTACACCAGACTAAATCTTGAATTAATAAAGTAAACTTCCTAAGCTCTTTTTTGATATCGCCTCTAGCCGGCTAGGCTCTTCAGTTTTTTCTTGATAAAAAACCGAAGCCAAAAAATCAAGGCTCCCAAAAAAAAAGCACTCCTATTTTCGCAATACTAAGTGCGGCTGGATGATCTTCTCGCTAACTCGAAGCTATCCAGTCTTTCTAAGTATTGCATTAATATCCAAATTTTTATTTTGGAGGCCACTGCTACATAGGGATTACTTCCAAAAGTTGGGTTTGTGTTAATTTCTTTATTACGTTAACTCAACTGAAATTTCAATTTTCTTATCCTTGTTTTTTCCTTCCATAGCTTAATCCATTTTTATTATTATTCTCATCAATAAGGTAAACGAGGATCTAATTATCTGAAATAATAGAACGGAGAGAATCGGCCTCCTAAAAAAAATGGCGTTTTGCAGACTAAGCTTAGCGAGACTAGGTCCCGAGGACTCGGGATTACTTGTTAAAATAGATCACCCTGTCGAACTTAGTTTAGACAATAACAAGCCAATTATTTTTTAGGCAGCCGGGGCTTTTTTCCTAAGTTTTTGAGCTCGTGCAAAAAGTTAGTCTGCAAAGCAATATATTATATCTTTCAATTAAGAAATCCTAAACATTCTTGATTTTTGCCCAATAAAATCAATTGACTCCTACTTAGTATCAGTTGCGCAATTCATACTAAATAAATTTATTTTGCTGTTCTTTTCAGGAAAACCAATAATAAAAACATCATATAATAACACCCAAATTATATAAGTATAGTTACAGTTTCCATCCGAATATTATAGTGATCCCATATAAACACTAAAGAACAAAAGAATCGGACTCATTTCAATATAATATTAACATTATATCTCTGTACATAGATTTATAACAAAAAAAGGCAGTACTAAACCAGCACTGCCTTTTATATCGTTAGATAATTTCTATTTAGTCTCCAATTTCCAGATCGACCAAAATTCTACCACAATATTCGCAAACAATTACTTTTTTGCGGAAAGCGATATCCATTTGACGCTGAGGTGGTATTTTATTGAAACAACCGCCACAAGCATCACGTTCAACAGTTACAACCGCTAAACCGTTACGAGCATTCTTACGAATACGACGGAAAGCAGTTAACAAACGATCTTCAATCAAGGTTTCGATTTTAGCAGCTTTATCATTTAGCTTGTCGGTTTCAATTTGAGTTTCAGAAGTTATTTCTTCCAACTCTTTTTGTTTACCATCTAAATCGGCTTCACGGTCAGTCAATAAACCTTGAGAAGTTCCTATTGCTTCTTTCTTTTTTGATAATTCAGATGAATGCTCTTTAATTCTTTTTTCAGAAAGCTCGATTTCCAAATTTTGGAATTCTATTTCTTTCGAAAGGGAATCAAACTCACGAGTATTACGCACAGGCTTTTGCTGCTCAGTGTATTTTGCAATTAAAGCCTTTGACTCTTCAATTGCAGCTTTACGGTTCGAGTTTGCTGTTTCAAGGTTCTTAACATCGTCCTGATAATTATTGATACGGGTTTTCAAACCTGCTATCTCATCTTCAAGGTCCTGAACTTCGAGTGGTAATTCACCACGTAATATTTTTAATTTGTCTTTTTCTGAAGCAACAGCTTGAAGCTCATACAATAACTTCAACTTCTGCTCTATAGTCATCTCAGCTGTTTTGACTTCCTTATTTTTCTGGGCCATTTGCTAATTTTTGTTTTAATCATTTCAGAACAAATAATTTACCGGATTCGTTTTCACCTCCGATAAACGGAGTGCAAATTTAGAAAATTTATTTGTAACTATTTCATAAAATAGTTCTTTAGTGAATTGTTCGCTTTCGTAGTGTCCAATATCGGCAATAATGATCTTATTTTCAGCATCGAAAAACTGATGGTATTTAAAATCACCTGTTATAATAACATCTGCACCAGCTTCAATTGAATGGCTCAAATAAGAACTACCTGCGCCTCCAACTAAGGCTATTTTTTTTACTTTTTCTTTATGCAAATTGGTATGCCTAATTGCCTCACAATGAAATATTTCTTTGGCATTATTCAAGAAACTTAGTGACTCTTTTGCAGTTTCCAACTCTCCCACAACTCCTAATCCAATATTGCTGTGTTTATTGTCGAGAGAATAAATATCGTAGGCTACTTCTTCATAGGGGTGAACCTCTAAAAGTGTTGAGATTATTTTATTCTGAAGATATGAGGGAAAGATGGTTTCGAACCTTATTTCATCCTCAAAATGAAGTTTTTCCTTTTCACCAGCATAAGGATTCGATTCACTGTTACCTTTAAAACTACCAGAACCAACTGCATTAAAACTACATGAATCGTAATTCCCCATATTCCCTGCTCCTGCAACAAATATAGCATCACGTACCTTTGCTGCAGCGTTAATGGGTATAAATACTACTAGTTTTTTAAGCAGGCCTTTTTGAGGTATAAGTGTTTGAATGTTTTTCAACCCTAACTTTTGAGCCATTTTCCAACTAACACCGTTTTTTACCACATCGATATTCGTATGAGCGGCATAAATAGCAACATCATTCTTTATAGCTTTCATTACAGCTCGCTCAGCATCGTTCGAGCCGTTTAACCGTTTCAAACCACTAAACACAAGCGGATGGTGGGCAATTATTAATTGATTCTGATTGGCAATCGCTTCGTCAACAACTTCCTCAGTAACATCCAGTGTTATTAATGCTGAATTCGCTTCAGCTGTATATTCACCAACCAACAAACCAGAATTGTCCCACGACTCTTGTAATGAGTTCGGAGCAACTTCTTCAATTGCAGCTATAATATCTTTTATTTTCAAATGGTAAAAATTTAAAGTTCTTCTCTAATTTCAATAAGCATTTCTCGAATACCACGTAAGCGAGTTACAATTTTATGTTCTTCAATTGCATCGTCACGATTATCTTTGATTTTCTGCTTCGCCCCTTTTAAAGTCATCCCTCGTTCTTTAACCAAATAGTAGACTAACTTCAGTTCATCAATTGCGTCAACTGTAAACAGGCGATTACCTTTCTTGTTCTTGTAAGGTTTAATATTATTGAATTCCTTCTCCCAATAGCGTATTAACGAGGCATTTACATCGAACATTTCAGCAACTTCACTAATTGAGTAGTAGTGCTTTTCTATTTTGGGAGCTTGAAAAGGCATTTGGTAAAGTTAATCAAAACTAACTCCAATATTTGAAGATAATGCAACTAACTCATCGAACTGATCGGGAGTTAAATCTTTAAAATAGTAATATTTGGGGTTAACCTTTACATTATTTTTATGTACTTCATAATGTAAATGTGGCGCCGTAGAACCGCCTGTAGAACCAACGGAACCAATTACTTGCCCTCTTTTTATCTTCTGTCCAACTTTTACATTGAATCTGCTCAAATGACCGTATAAAGTTTCGTATCCATAGCCATGATCTATAACAATATGTTTCCCATGTCCAGTTCTTTTCGTTAAAACCTTTAAAACAGTGCCATCGCCAGTTGCATATACATTTGTTCCACGAGTTGCGACAAAGTCCATTCCGTAATGAAATTTTCGCACTTTATAAATAGGATGAATTCGATATCCCCATCCCGATGATGTGTAAATAAGATCTTTATTTGCAATTGGCATTATTGCAGGAATTGATGACAATTCAACCTCTTTATTCATAGCTAATTCAAGCACATCTTCGTACGATTTTGCTTGAATATAGGCTTGTTTCGAAATGATATCAATTTTTTGGGAGGTATTTACAACAACTTCCTTATTACTAAACGATTCTAAATCAGCATACCTGTCAGTACCGCCAAAACCAGCTTTACGAACAGAACCTGGAATTGGATCACTATCAAAAATTACACGGTAAATGTTGTCGTCTCTAACTTGAATCTCATCCAAAACATCCTCAATTTGTACGAGTTTTGAATTCAATACGTTGTACTGATATAACAACTGTGCATTTTCAACACGGAGTGATTTCATTTCGGGAGAATCGAAATGTAAAATAAAGAGTGTAGAAATACCTGTTGCTACCAGAACAACAATGAAAACAAATCCAAGGGTACCCAACAATTTCTTCGATAGCTTCTTCTGAGCTTTCTCGAATGTTAAAGTATCTGGATTAAAATGGTATTTTGTGTCCCCCATTACTAAAAAATATTGAATTTTTAGCCGTTGTAAAAGTACAATTTCTATTTTTGCAAAGCTCAATAGATTAATCTACTATACGAGTAACAAAACTAATAATAATTTTAAAATTTCCTATAAAGAATAAACAGTCTTTATGTAAAGTAAGGAATCAAACAGATAATTATGACATCACAAGAAATAAGAAAGGCATTTTTAAATTTTTTTGAAAACAAAAAACACCAAATTGTTGATTCAGCTCCAATGGTTGTAAAGACTGACCCTACATTAATGTTCACAAATGCAGGAATGAATCAATTTAAAGATATTTTTTTGGGGAACGACCCCGTTAAATATCCTAGAATATCAGATACTCAAAAATGCCTTCGAGTTTCAGGAAAACACAATGATCTAGAAGAGGTTGGACACGACACCTACCATCACACCATGTTTGAAATGCTTGGAAACTGGTCGTTTGGTGATTATTTTAAAAAAGAGGCTATAAACTGGGCTTGGGAATTTTTAGTAACTGAAATGGGAATATCACCCGATAGAATGTATGCTACAATTTTTGAGGGAGATAAAACCGATGGCGTTGAACGCGATATTGAAGCATACGATTACTGGAAACAGTATTTACCCGCAGACAGAATCATCAATGGAAATAAAAAAGACAACTTTTGGGAAATGGGTGAATCTGGTCCTTGTGGTCCATGCTCCGAAGTACATGTTGATATTCGTAGTGACGAAGAACGTGCAAAAATTCCAGGAGTAGACTTAGTCAATCAAGATCATCCTCAAGTTATAGAAATATGGAACCTTGTTTTTATACAATTTAATCGAAAAGCAAGTGGTAAATTAGAAGATTTACCTGCTAAACATGTCGATACTGGAATGGGATTCGAACGTTTGTGCATGGTAATACAAGGCGTACAATCGAATTACGATACAGATGTTTTTCAAACCACAATTGGTAAAATTGGCGAACTATCAAATAAAAAATATGGCAAAAACGAAAAGCAAGACATTGCCATGCGTGTTATTGCCGATCACCTAAGAGCAATTGCCTTTGCAATTGCCGATGGCCAGTTGCCTTCAAACAACAAAGCAGGTTATGTTATCAGACGGATTTTACGTCGTGCCGTTCGATACGGTTATACTTTCCTTGGTTTTCGTGAAGCATTCATTTTTAAATTAGTTCCAATTTTAAATGCTCAATTGGGACAACAGTTCAATGTGCTAGCAGCACAGGAAGATTTAATATCCAAAGTAATTAAAGAAGAGGAAGAGTCGTTTTTACGCACTTTAGAAACTGGACTTAAGTTACTCGACGGAATAATTCAAAACACAAAAGGGAAAGAAGTAAGTGGCAAAGATGCTTTTACTTTATATGACACCTTTGGTTTTCCTTTAGACTTAACGGAATTAATATTGAAAGAAAATGGCTTAACTGTCAATCAAAACGAATTTACAGCCGAAATGGAACTACAAAAGAACCGTTCTCGGAATGCCGCAGCTCAAGAGGCTGGCGATTGGATTGTACTTCGTGAAGACGATAAAGAAGAATTTATAGGCTACGACCATTTATCGGCCAAGGTTCATATAACTCGCTATCGCGTTGTAAAAACAAAGAAAAAAACCTTATACCATCTTGCCTTTACATTTACTCCATTTTATGCAGAATCAGGAGGCCAAGTTGGCGACAAAGGTTACATCGAAGCCAACAACGAGAAAATATCAATAATTGACACTCAAAAAGAGAATAACCTGATCATTCATATTACCGAAAAATTACCTACTGAACCTAAGGCTACTTTTAAAGCTGTTGTTCCTGAAAAAACTCGTCAGTTAACAGCCAATAACCATTCTGCTACCCACTTACTCGATCATGCTTTGCGTGAGGTATTAGGGACTCATGTTGAACAAAAAGGTTCATTGGTAACTCCTGATTATTTACGATTCGACTTTGCTCATTTTCAAAAAGTAAGTGAAGAAGAATTACAACAAATTCAACGCATTGTTAACAGAATGATTCGCCAAAACTTGGCAGGAGAAATTGCAAACAATGTCCCCATGAACGAAGCACAGGAAATGGGAGCGATTGCACTGTTTGGGGAAAAATATGGCGATTTAGTACGAGTGGTAAAATTTGGAGAATCTGTTGAATTATGTGGTGGTACTCATGTTGAATCTACTGGTCAAATTGGTATGTTCCAAATCACTTCCGAAAGCGCTATTTCGGCAGGTGTACGTCGTATCGAAGCCATTACTTCCGATAAAGTAGAAGACATGATGGAAGAAAACACGGCCATTATAAAAGCGATAAAACAGTTACTTAATAATCCTAAAGATTTAACTTCTTCTGTTCAAGATATTCTAAGCAACAACAAAGAATTAGTAAAGCAACTTGAAGGATTCGCAAAGAAAGAAGCTCAGAATTTAAAAGGAGAACTTAAAAAGAACGTAGAACGTATTGGCGACATTAACGTGCTTACAGCCATTATACCGATAACCGACCCACAACTTATAAAAGATTTAGCCTTTCAACTAAAAGGTGAAATTGACGATTTATTTTTAGTCTTAGGAGCTGAAATTAACGGCAAAGCCAACCTTTCCATAATGATTGCTGATAATTTAGTTAAAGAAAAAGGCCTAAATGCAGGACAAATTATCCGCGATGCTGCCAAAGCCATTCAAGGTGGTGGTGGCGGTCAACCCTTTTATGCTACTGCTGGTGGCAAAAAAGCCGACGGACTAAAAGAGGCATTTGAGATTGCGAAGAAAGCAATTCAGTAGAATACAATATTAATGAGATACTAAAGAACCGTTCTTCAAAAAAGAGAACGGTTCTTTTGCACCATAGTAATACTACATAATAAAATCTGAATTTTTCAAAAATTTGCCTATAATATCAATTGTCACAATATTACTTACCAGATTAATACATTGACAGCTTGCTATCGTCAAAGATTTCTTTCAATTTATAGAATTAACAGCCTCTCCAATTACAAATTCTGTTTGATCTTTTCGGACAATAGTAATGGAAATTAAAATTTCTTTTTCCAACTGATGAACGGCTGTACAGGGAATAATGTAACCTCCTTTATTCCATCTTTCTGAACGTTGTAGTACGAAGCATTGAAATGATTGTATACGTTATAAACACCAAAAGTCCAAGAACCTATACCATTCCTCACACTTTCGAGATGAAAAGAAATATCGAGGTGATGAAAATTACTTAGCCTGACATTGTTGGGGACAGGGGTATAAAATACCTGTTCAGGATTATAATATCTTTCGTACGAGATTGATTCCATTGCAATGTAAGGATATGTTGCTGTAGATAAAGACATTACACGCCCACTACTGAAAGTAAAAGCTGCAGATATACTTTTTTTGTATTTCTCACCTTTATGGGACGGAAACTCATAATTAGCCATTGCTGACAATTTGTGTGGACGATCATAATCGTATGGAAAATATCCCCATAAACTTAACTCATCAAAAAAACGAAAGGAACGGGACCAGGTATAATTGATAAAACCAGTAAGAGCCCCAATTTTTTTATCAATCATTAATTCTATACCATATGTTTTCCCTTTGCCTTGCATCACAATATCATACCAATCGTGTTTATCGTCCAAAGTTGTAAAATCAACTCCTGGAAAGTAGCTAACAACATTCTGTAGTTGAGAATAATATACCTCAACCGAAAATTGATACATTGGATTAGGAATAAAATATGCCCCTATTGTAAATAAATTACTGTTCGACGATTTAACACTATCGGAGGAAACCACCCACAAATCGGTTGGAAAGGCCAACGAAGAATTAGACAATTGGTGAAGGTGCTGAACCATTCTTGAATATCCGGCTTTAAAAGAAAGTTTTTCTACTGCATTCCATGCAAAGGAAAAACGTGGCAATAGATATGGTTCTATACTCTCACCAGACAATTTGAAACTTGATCGCAGACCAAGGTTTACTTTCAGATTTTCTCCCAGGCTTAGCTCATCTTCGATATAGAATTCTGCGAAGTAACTGCTTCCATTCTTATTGACCCGATTATTAAGCAAGGAATCGTTATAATTTAACTTTATACTTTCGGGCAGAAATGCTTTGTTGGACCAATTGCCTCCAAACTTTAACCGATGATTAGCATTCAATGAATAATCGAATTCCATTTTCAGACAAAAATCATTTAAACTTGATCTGTGTTTTTCTTTCCAATCATCTACATTGGAATCGTCCTGAGGAAGTGATTCGGACGATTTATCATAGATATAATTACTGTTGTATAGGGTCAAATTCATAAACAACTTATCTGAAAATAAGTGATTCCACCGGAAAGAGCTAGTGAAGTTACCCCAAGAAAACCGATAATCGAACCGAGTGTTTTCTTTATTATTGTATGCCCCAACATGAAACACATCTCTTCCTGTATAAAAACTGGAATATAAATGATCTTTGGACGACAATTTTACATTAATCTTCCCATTAATGTCCCAAAAATTATAACCAACTCTACTGTCTGATTCTTCAATTAAAAAATACGCCAATAAAGGCAAGTCGAGCCATGTTCTTCTACCGGATACCATATATGACCCTTTTCCTTTAAACAAAGGCCCTTCAGCACTCCCTTTGCCAGACATAGTTCCAATTTCGAGCATTTGAATGTGTTCATTTTTATTTCCTTCTTTCATACTGATATCCAATATTGAACTCAAACGCCCTCCATATCGTGCAGGAATAGCTCCTTTTATCAGAGTGACATCGTTGATTGCCAAACTATTAAAAACCGAGAAAAAACCAAACAAGTGATTGATATTATACACAGGAACATTATCTAACATAATTAGTGTTTGATCCGGGCTCCCACCTCTCACACTTATTCCAGCCATACCTTCGTTACCCATATTTACTCCTGGCAACATTTGAACCGTTTTTAATACGTCACTTTCACCCAAGGCCACCGGCAATTGCATAATTTGTTTTGTATTTAATTTATTGAGGCCCATCTCAGGAGTTGTCAAACTATTATCGTACTGATGAGCAACTACACTTACTTCACCAAGTTGATTTTGAGTTTCCATTTGAAAAGTATACCGCTCTGAAGAACCGTTTATTTTTCTTAATTGTGTTTTAATATCCCACATAACGACAAACAATAGTGGCTGTATCGGTAACTGTTAAACTAAAGTAACCATACCTGTTGCTTGTAGTTCCTTTAAATGTGCTAACATCATATACTGTAGCACCAATAAGGCATTCTCCACTTTCCTTATCCAAAACATAACCTGTTATTGTTTGCCCATAACTAAGCACAGAACAATAAACTACAAATAAAACAACTCCAAGTATTCTCATTATTTTTTCATTAATGCAATCAGTGGTAATTCAGAAATTCGATTTGCACAAATTTCAACTTAAACGAATCTTTTGTTTTTTTATGAAAAAACAATTATCCATCGCCAAACCGAAAACCTCCATAAAAATTTACTACTTTTCGATAGATCGTCATGGAGCCAAATATTCCAACGCCGTTGTTTACATTTGAATAAATAAACGAAGGCTGGTAATAATATGGTAAATCTTCAACCATATCGCTGTAATCCCTATATCTAATTGAAGACTTTAGATATTTATCGTAATTCTCATCAACATTAAATACATATATCCCATAAAAGTCTCCAGAACCAGCTGAACATAGATCGACAGTACAAGTATCACTAGTAAAATTCACATCAGGAATACGAGCCATAAAACCATATTCGGTATTAAATGGAGGAATACGTTCCGGATCAATGCCCCTGTTAAAATCGTCGAAATAGGGCGAATTGGAATAAATGCCTACAATATCATTGAAAGACAAAGACTCCTTATGTAGCAATTGTAAGGTAAACCAATAATAATTTAGTTCATTTTTATAATCTTCTAAGCTTAGTCTAAAAACAGGATTATATGATATTGATGAAGAAGCAATACTATCAACATGCATTTTCAATACAGGGACTGGCGAAGGGATGGTTGTTTCTGCCCAAACTTTGGTTTGTTTGTCCTGTTGAATTTCAACTTTATAGGTAATACCTGATTCAGGAATTAGATCCATTACATATTTTCCTGAATCGTTATGCTGCATTTCTCCCAATAATTGATTGTTGGCAAATACTTTAACTTCTGCATCTGTTACAAATTCATTTGGAACTGAATCGCTTAGCCCTTTCAGTTTGTATACCTGGACAACCACAGGAGTACTATCCGCCACCCAAATCCCGTTAATAACCAATATCTGTTGGTCATAACTTAACTCAACATCGAAATCGCGTTGACAGGCGAATGATACTATTAGACCTAAGAGTGCTATTAATACATAAGCAGTGTTCTTCATAACTTTCGAATTGGCACCTTCAGTTTAACTTCAAAACCGGAATAATAAAAATCCAAACGGCCTTTAAAATCACCATCATAGGTTGCAACTGTTGGCTTGGGACTATGCAAAGACAAAATGGGCAATATTGCATGATAGTAGCTTAGCTCTAAATCTACCACCCAAATGTGCAATGCAATTCCTGCACTGGCTTTTATGTTAAGCAAATTCAACTTTAAATCTTTTTCAATACCATAAGAATGATATATTGTATTCGCCCACCACAATAGACGTTCATTAAAATCACCACTAGCTAAAAGTAGGTTTGTTTCTATTCCGGTTACAAAACTCCATTTGTGTTGTGGAAAAAATATAGCTTCAATCGGAATACCTGTATAAAAGAAATTAAATTGTGTTTCTTCACTATCCGATCTCCTTTCGGTAAAAAACCCGTTACGATAACCCAGATTAAGGCCAGTACGTAAGTCAATATTCCTATTAAGATTATAAGTTAAATCTCCTTCAATAAATATTGTTTTACCGCCATCTTTATCGATCCCCATAAAATTATACAAAGAACCGGCTGGATCCGGATCATAAAATATTTGTTTAGAAGTAATATTATAAAAACCGCCGCCAGTAGAAAAGCCTATTTTTAATGGAGGCTTGGCTAGAGTGGATATTGAAATCAAGAACAAAATTAAAGTTATAATCTTCATATCTATTTATATATTATCTAGAATCATTTCCAGCGTTATAGCTTAATTTATATTCACACACATATCACTCTCAATAGATCGTTAGATTTTGAGATTTGAGTAATGAGATGCAATGTAAACCACTAGATACTAGCGAGTTCCACAAACAACTGCTATTTTCTCAATTACCTTATTATCAGCGCATTGCAAAATTTTACCGAACTATTGACTCTACAATGCGATATAAAAACTAATTGTAATCAATTTTCAAAATGTAATTGACTCGTGAAACAGTATTGAAAATCCGGAAATGAATTTTCTTGTTTTCTCCTAAAAAATATGAATTAGCAATAAACTCAGATGATAAATATGCTTTTCCATAACCACACATACGATATTGATCCAAAAACAAATAGGAGATAAAATATTTCCCATTTTATTAATTTACAAGAGACAAAACCAATAGAGTTGTAGCACATGGATTTGTTACTAAATTATTTTAAGGAACAAGGCAGCATCTGTTCTGCTAACAGTGTTCCCTTTTTAATATCCGAGTTAAAATCGTAAAACTTTATTACCGATTAGCCATACTTCATGAAACAAGGCGAATAACCTTCGACTACAGAAACATGCGAATAAATTGGTTGAGAAATCTTCTTGAAGAAATAAAAGAGGAGTGCTTTCATGTTTTTAATTTTAATTGGGTATTCAAATCTAAAAAAAAAGATTCGCTCCAAACCATAAACCCTTTTTATCCTTATTTATTATCAGTCTATGTAGTTTCTAACTTATACCTTATTTTTAACCTTATACCCGTTATGCAGCATTAAATATTTTCTTCAAACAACACTTTCTAAATTAATTTTTTCAAACGATACCCTTCAAAAGTCGAGAACTATTATGTAGCATGTTTCCAGTATGAGACATAAGATGTGCAACTTACAACCTGACTCATTCTCAATTATCATTTCACAGTCATACCTTTAAGGTAAATTTCCATTTAAATTTTATTTTAGATATTCTGGAAATTAAAAAATGGAAAATGGAAAATGTAAGTTACGATGTAAAGCGGACCTTCGATCTGCTTGAACTTTATAAAAACGACTACAAAGAAAAAGAAGATGCCCTTGGCGGAAAAGAGTTGGGCGATTGGCATACCTATTCTGCCAAAGAATATGTTCAAAATACCAATAACATCAGTTATGGACTATTATCGTTAGGTTTAAAAAAAGGTGATGTGGTTGCAACTATTTCTAATAACCGACCGGAATGGAATTTTGTTGATTTAGGTTTGGCACAAACTGGAACCGTTCATTTACCCATTTACCCTACCCTTGGCATTGATGATTATGAATACATTTTAAATCACAGCGAAGCAAAATTTGTTGTGGTATCGGATAAATCGCTCTTCGATAAAATTAGTCCTCTTGTTGATAAAGTTGAATCATTAAAAGAAGTGTTTTCTTTCGATCGCCTCGATAATGTTAGGCATTGGACCGACCTAAGTCGTTTGGGAGAAGAATACAACCGTAAAAAAGAATTAACGGTTATTAAAGAAAGTATTACTGAAAATGACTTGGCGACATTAATCTACACTTCAGGAACAACAGGAACCCCTAAAGGGGTAATGTTATCGCATAAGAATTTGGTTTCAAATTTTACACAACATTCTAAAAATCACGAACTAGGCCAAGAATCGAAAGGATTGAGTTTTCTTCCCTTGTGCCACATTTTGGAGCGCACCTTGAATTATCATTACCAATACAAAGGAATGAGCGTATACTATGTTGCTTCATTGGCGGGTATACTTCCTGCTTTGAAGGAAATAAAGCCTCAACTTTTTTCAACTGTTCCTCGTTTACTCGAACGTATTTATGATGGCATAATGAACAAGGGAAATGAGTTAACGGGAATAAAACATGCCCTCTTCTTTTGGGCAGTTCGTTTGGGCGATACGTTTGATTATGGGAAGAAATTTAGCTGGTGGTACAATAAACAACGAAAAATTGCCGATAAACTGATCTATAGTAAATGGCGAGCAGTAATGGGCGACGACATTAAAATAATTATATCGGGAGGTGCAGCACTTCAACCACGAATTGGTAGAGTCTTAGGTGTAGCAGGCATCATCACTTTAGAAGGCTATGGTTTAACCGAAACTTCTCCTGTTATTGCGGTGAGCAATGTAACAACTATGGAAATAAGAGTTGGCACTGTTGGCCCAGTTCTGCCTGGCATTGAGATGAAAATTGCTAATGATGGAGAAATTATTTGTAAAGGACCCAATGTAATGATGGGTTATTACAAAGCACCGGAATCGACCAAAGAGATTATCGATGAAAATGGATATTTACACACTGGCGATATTGGAGAATTGGTAGAAGGGAAATACCTTAAGATTACCGATCGCAAAAAAGAAATTTTCAAATTATCCAGTGGTAAGTATATTGCTCCTCAAATGATAGAAAATAAGATAAAGGAATCCATCTTCATAGAACAAGCTATGGTAATTGGGGCCAATGAAAAATTTGCTTCTGCATTGATTGTTCCCAACTTTCAATACATTGAACGCTGGTGCGAGCAAAATAACATTTCATTGACTGAGAAAGAATCAATGCTAAATAACAAGGAAGTGATTAAAGCCATTCAACTTGAAGTAAAGGGAATAAATAAGAAACTTGGTACTCATGAAGAAATTAAGCGTTACCGTTTAATTAAAGATGAATGGACACCTGAAACTGGAGAATTATCACCAACACTGAAATTAAAAAGAAAAGTATTAAGCGCAAAATATTCAGAAATTATAAAAGAAATCTTTCTGGCTTAAAAATTTCTTTTAGAGTAAAGTCTCAATTTAATTATTGGGACTTTTTTTATACACAAAAAAAATCCCGGCGGGGAGGCCGGGATAAATGCTGCTCATATATCTTCTGTGTTGAGAGTAAGTAAAGTTGCATACGGGGGAACAACTTTGGGAGATTGATAAGATCAAAGTAAATAATAGAGCAACAGCAATAATTTTTATTCTAGTTTAGGGTGTTACAATTTCAATTCGACAACAAAACTGCAAAGAAGTTTTTTGAAATTCAAATGCATTGAGTGAATGAGTACATTTTCTTAGTGAACAGCCCATTTGGGTCGATGAAAAAAAAATCCTGTTCATAAAATGAACAGGATTTCTATATTTCAATTTGAAATCGATTACATCATTCCGGGCATTCCGCCACCCATTCCACCTCCCATAGGTGGCATTGCTGGAGCATCTTCTTTTTCATCAACCAATACACATTCGGTTGTTAAGAACATACCAGCAATTGAAGCAGCATTCTCTAAAGCAATACGTGTTACTTTTGCAGGATCAATTACACCACTTTCCAATAGGTTTTGGTATTCATCAATGCGAGCATTGTAACCAAAATCTGCAGTTCCTTCTCTTACTTTTTGAACTACAACAGCACCTTCTTTACCAGCATTAGCTACAATCTGACGAAGTGGCTCTTCAATGGCACGTTTCACAATCTCGATACCTGTTGTTTCGTCTTCATTTTCACCTTCTAAACCCTCTAACGAAGTAATTGCTCTAATGTATGCAACACCTCCGCCAGGAACAATGCCTTCGGCTACAGCAGCTCTTGTTGCGTGTAATGCATCATCAACACGATCCTTCTTCTCCTTCATTTCAATCTCAGAAGCAGCTCCAATGTATAAAACGGCAACTCCACCAGCCAATTTAGCCAATCGCTCTTGTAATTTTTCTTTATCGTAATCAGAAGTAGTCAATTCAATTTGCTTTTTAATCTGACCAACTCTTGCATCAATCAATGCTTGTTCTCCTTTACCAGCAACAATTGTAGTATTGTCTTTATCTACTGAAACTTTATCGGCCTGACCCAACATTTCAATTGTTGTATCTTCCAATTTCATTCCTTTTTCGTCGGTAATTACAACTCCGCCAGTTAACACAGCAATGTCTTCTAACATCTCTTTTCTGCGATCACCAAAACCAGGAGCTTTCACTGCACATACTTTAATAGTACCCTGCAATTTATTCACAACTAATCCACTTAAAGCAGTACCGTCAATATCTTCCGAAATAATCATTAAAGGTCGGCCAGACTTAGCTGTTTGTTCCAATACCGGAAGAATATCTTGAATTGCACTTATTTTTTTATCGTGAATAAGAATATAAGGATTTGCCAAATCGGCTTCCATTTTTTCGGTATCGGTAATGAAATAAGGAGAAATGTATCCACGGTCGAATTGCATACCTTCAACAACTTCAACATAAGTATCAGTTCCTTTGGCCTCTTCAACAGTTATAACGCCTTCTTTATTAACCTTCTCCATTGCTTCGGCAATCAACTTACCAATTGTTTCGTCGCCATTAGCAGAAATACGTGCAACTTGTTCAATTTTATTAAAATCGTCGCCAACTTGCT
The DNA here is from genome assembly GCA_027859005.1 of Prolixibacteraceae bacterium. Taxonomy (GTDB): domain Bacteria; phylum Bacteroidota; class Bacteroidia; order Bacteroidales; family Prolixibacteraceae; genus Roseimarinus. The sequence continues at coordinate 15,707 of JAQIBQ010000393.1, forward strand.
CTGATTGATCTTCAATGCTTTTCTTAACGACAAGTACAGCTTTGTCGATACCACGTTTCAAATCCATTGGATTTGCACCTGCTGTTACATTTTTTAACCCAACAGTAATAATTGATTGTGCTAATACTGTTGCGGTTGTTGTTCCGTCACCAGCATCGTCGCCAGTTTTTGAAGCAACTTCTTTAACCATTTGAGCTCCCATGTTCTCGAAAGAATCTGAAAGTTCAATTTCTTTAGCAACAGTTACACCATCTTTAGTGATTTGTGGAGCACCAAATTTTTTGTCAATAATAACATTACGTCCTTTAGGTCCTAAGGTTACTTTAACTGCATCTGCCAGCTGATCTACACCTTTTTTGAGTAGGTCGCGAGCTTCAATATTGAATTTAATTTCTTTAGCCATTTTTTAAATTTTTAATGTAAGTGAATTAAGCGATGTACAAT
>JAQIBQ010000577.1 GCA_027859005.1 Prolixibacteraceae bacterium
AAAATATTGATTGTAGATGATAAACCTTCTATAAGTGATTTGATCGTACAATTTCTAAAAAACTCATACGAAATTGAAACTAAACTTGATGGCTTAGAAGCTCTCACTTGGTTGCAAGAAGGGAATATTCCTGATCTTATACTTACCGATCTTCAAATGCCTAATGTCGATGGAATAGAACTTATTAAAAAAGTGAAAGAAAGTGGTTACTTTTCAGATATTCCTATTATTGTTTTAAGTAGCAAAGACAGCAGTAAAGACCGTATTGAATGTTTAAAACTAGGGGCAGAAGACTATTTAATGAAACCATTTAATCCTGAAGAACTATTGATTAGAATTGAAAAGGTTTTAAAAAGATCGTAAACTTTGTAATATGGATAAATCAAAGCATTTTAGTATTGTATACATAGGTAGTGATACTCATATTAAGGAATTATTCAACTCAGTTTCTGATACTATTGAGATTTTTCAGTTCGAGAATGCTTTCAAAGCGTCAATGTTTTTGAAAGAAGGCAAAACAATTGACGCCTTACTCTGCGAGCAAAACATTTCAGGTCAAAACGGACTCGATTATTATAATCATTTTATTGAAAGGTTCGACACTAAGCGCAGAATACCTTATATTCTACTTTTAGAAACTAAGCCAAATTCCGAATTTAATAAAGTTGCTATACAACGTGGTATCGATGATGTTTATATTAAACCGAATTCAAGTCAAGATAAAATAGATCAGCTAGGTTTCTATCAAAAATTAGTTGATAGGATTCAATTTCTTGTTGATTTAAAACCACAGTTAAAAAAAGAGAAGTCAATTCTTGCCGATAAAACAAAAGTTGAAAATGGGTATAAAATAGGTTTCTTAAAGCGTAGTTTCGATATTTTAGTTGCTGGATTTGCTCTATTATTTGCATCTCCATTTTTGCTGTTATTTATAATTGCAATTAGAATTGAGTCGAAAGGAAAGGTTTACTACATTTCAAAAAGAGTTGGAACAGGTTATCGGATTTTTAATTTTCTAAAATTACGATCGATGTATCCCGATGCCGATCAACGTTTGAAAGAATTTGCTCATTTGAATCAATATGCAAATGAAGATACATCTACATCTGTTGAAGAAGAAGTTGAAATAGTAGAAAAAGGAGATACCGTATTGTATGGAGATGATGTTGAAATTAATGAAAAATCGCACATCAATAGAATAAAGGGAGAACAAGAAAAAGCATTTGTTAAATTTGAAAATGATCCTCGCATAACCAAAGTAGGGCATATTATAAGAAAATTAAGTATCGATGAATTGCCTCAATTAATTAATGTGATAAAAGGCGATATGTCAATTGTAGGTAATAGGCCTTTGCCCCTGTATGAAGCCGAATTGCTTACCACCGATGAATGGACAAATCGGTTTAATGGTCCAGCAGGTATTACTGGGCTTTGGCAAGTTGAAGCTAGAGGTCGAACCTCAAAAATGTCGCCCGAAGAACGCAAAGGACTCGATAATAAATATGTAGAAATTGCCAATAGCAGATTTGCTTTTTGGAAAGACATTTGGATTATACTGAGAACAATTCCTGCCGTTTTTCAGAAAGAAAATGTATAAGCGAGAATGATGACTAAAAAAGGAATATTATTAATTGTTTTAATTTTTCTGTTAGGCAATGGAGTTGTTAAGGCTCAGACATACAGTGAGTTAATATCTAATACTTTGACAGGGAAAGACATTACTTTACGTTTGCCACCGATTAGCGAATTACAGAGTAGTGCCATTGAGAATTCTCCATTGCTTAAAATATACAACGCCGATGTTGTTATTAGTGAGTTGAAAGTGAAGTCGGCCAAACGCGAATGGATGCGTAGTTTAGGTTTTGAAGCAGGTGCAAAATATGGATTGTTCGATAATTTAATTGTTACAGGCGATTTAGGTATCGATGATGTTGCAACAAATACCACAGAACAAACTCGCTATAATTTTGGTGTTTTTCTTAAAATACCATTGTCATCGGTAATAGACAAAAGCGGCGTGCAATTAGCAAAAGTTGAATTAGATAAAATTAGTTATCAACGCGAAGCTAGTATATCGGAACTTAGGCAACTTATAATTATTCAGTATAACAATATTGTTAAGGCATACAGGACTATTGTTGTTCAAAACAATGCGGTTGAACTATACCGTGTTCAAATGATAAGGGCGGAACAAGACTTTAATAATGGTAAAATAACTGTTGCAGAATATGCACGTTTGAACGACATGTTGTCTAGAGCTGTTTTTAATTTAGAAAATGCAAAAGTAGAGTACGTTACTGCAATACAATTGCTAGAAGAAACTGTTGGTGTTGAAATCAATTTATTAAATTAAAGAATTTGAATTTTCTATATTTCATTCGGTTATTACTAAAGCACATTGCGTTATTAATTATAATGCCAATCGTATTTGTGGCTATTGTTTTTTTTCTGACAAAAGAGCAAGCACAGGTTTTTACTTCAAATGCTACAGTGTATACCGGTATTGCAACAGGTTCATCAATCGTGTCGTTAGAGGAATCGAAACTTGATTTGTTTGGTACACGTACCGCTTTCGATAATTTTATCAATATAATAAAATCAAGAAGTACTATTGAAGAAGTTGGCTTACGGTTATTTGCTTCTCATATGCTATTAAGTGAGCCTAAAGATGAGCTTATTAGTAGGGAATCTTATATCAATTTAATGCGCATTGTGCCTGATGATGTTAAAGCATTGGTTGTGAAAAATAATTATGAAAAGACGTATCAAAATCTAAAAAATTACAAAGATAAAGATCATCGAAATTTTATTTACGGCTTAATTCACTTTAATCATAATCATTATAGCTCAAAAAAATTAGGATCAAGAATTAAGGTGAGTAGGGTTCAATCGAGCGACATGGTTGAACTGAAATACGAAGCCGACGATCCGGGTATATGTAAGCAAACTCTTGAAATATTAATAGATGTCTTTATTTCAGAATATTCAGGAATTAAGGCCAACCAATCCGATGCGGTAGTTAAGTATTTTTTAGGCCAATTAGACATTGCCAATGAAAGATTAAATAGGGCAGAAAATGAATTGCTTCGATTTAATCAGGCTAATAATATTATCAATTATTACGAGCAAACAAAACATGTAGCATCCGAAAAAGAACACTTCGACTTAACCTACCAAGATATAAAAATGCAGCATGCGGCAGCAGCTTCAGTGATAAAGATACTGGAAAATAAGATGTCGATGCGAGAAAAAACCAAAGTTAATAGTCAGGATATTATTAGCATGCGAAATCGTTTGGCTAGTGTAAATCTTGAAATAGGCATGTTAACGAACGATGTTTCTTCTAATACTGATGGAGAACAGGCGCTAATTAATCGAATTTCTGAACTTCAAAATTTATCCTATAATCTACAACAACAGTTACGAACTTTAGTAAAGGAGCAATACAATATTGATAATAGTACAGAAGGAGTGCCTACCACTTCTATTTTGCAAGATTGGCTCGAAAAAGTTATTGAATACGAAGCTACCGAAGCTCAATTAAAAGTAGGCGATGAAAAACTCTTGGATTTCAAACGTCAATTTGAAAACTATGCTCCATTGGGTGCTACAATGAAAAGACTTGAGCGGAAAATTAATGTGGCTGAAAGAGAGTACCTATCATTACTTCAAAGTTTGAGTTTGGCAAAACTTAAGCAACAAAATGTTGAATTAAATTCAAATATTAAAACCGTTGCGGCACCATTTTATCCTATAGAGGCGCAACCAAGCAAACGAAAATTCTTGTTGATAATTGCCTTTATGATAGGTGGTATTATCCCAACATTTAGCATCATTGTACTTGAATTTCTCGATCGGAATATAAAGAATGTATATCGAGCTAAGAATATGATTGGACTCGAAATTGCTGCAATTTTCCCAAAACTTACAGTAAGTAAAAATCTAGATTTCGACTTTGTTAAAATGAGAGGGTTAGATGTTATTTCACGACGTTTAATATTAAATACCGAACAATCTTCAGTAAAAAACAAACCCGATATAAACCTGTTTTTTAGTATTCTCGATGGTGAAGGGAAAACATTAATGTTAACTCACTTGCTTGAAAAATTAGTAGGTTTTGGGTATAAGATATTATTATTCACGCCAGATCAATTGAAGGAGGATTTTAGCTTCCAAACGATTAATTATACAATCAATAATTCATTTCATAGAGTTGAAACGGTAAGTGATTTAGAGGCCGACCTAAGTGGAATTGACTTGAACCAATTCGATTATGTTTTTATCGAAATTCCTGGAATTTTAAATCATTCGTATCCGATTAATCTTTTCCGAACTTCTAGTCATTCATTTTTAGTTACTCGTTCAAATCGAGCTTGGACTAAATCTGATGACAATGCATTAAATGATATACTTGAGTTTACTAAAGAAAATAAGCCACAAGTGTTATTAAATGGAGTTGAAATTGAGGAAATGGAAAATGTACTTGGCAATTTACCAAAGCGACGTACATTTATTAGAAGATTCATAAAAAATGTATTGTTGTTACAATTCTTCTCAAAATCTAAAATTAATTCAAGCGAAAAAGCAGTTCAGGTAATAAAAGATGAGAAAGAAAAACGATCAATATTTAAACGATTAGGCTCAATAGGCATTTTAATAATTGTAGCACTCTTTATTCTTGTTTTGCTTGTAGGTGTTAAAGTAATTTATCCTCGAGTAGCTAAGGTGTTTGAAAAAGATGTTCAAAAAGAAAAAACTCAGGATGAAGTAATTGATAATCTTGATAAGTCAAATGCAGCAGAATATAATCAAAGCGATGAAAAAGTGTTATCACAACCAATAACGCCAAATTCAACAAAAACAATTACAAAACCAGTAATGAAATATTATGTTATTGGTGAAACTTTCAGAAATGAAGAAAATGCTCAACAACTATTTAATAATTACCAACGAATGGGATATAAGCCTTATGTGTTTGGAAAAGAAGGAGATATCTATAAGGTTGCAGTTGGTGTTTACAATACAATGAAAGAAGCAGAAAAAGTACAAAAAGAATTCTTGAGATACGTACCAAATTCTGATGTTTGGATACTTTCTGAATTAAAATTCGATTAATCTCAAATCAAAGTTAAAACAAAACTTATGCTTGGTTCTATCAAAAAAGTATTCAGAGAAAAAAACTTTTTATCACTGACTACCAGTATGAGTATTGCAGCACTTGGTTTGCTTAGCTTCTTATTACTAACACGTGGATTAGAAAAGGAGTTATTTGGCGATTGGGTATTGTATGTAACTATTGCTACATTTTTCGATTTATTAAGATTTGGATTAACAAGTACAGCTTTAGTTCGATTTGCTTCGGGAGGAGACATTGACCAGAATAAGGTGTATTTAGGAACAAGTTATAAAATAGGGCTAGTTTTGGTTGTAATCTTAGCTCTAGTTCTCTGGCCTGTTTATTTTATACTAAGCCATTTTAATGTTACTATTAACAATGGGTATCTAATGTTTTTAATTTGGTACCCAATTCTGTCAATACTTAATTTATCGTGGAATAATTCTGTTTCCTTTTTCCAATCTCAACAACGATTTAAGCACATCTTATTTATTCGATTACTGAACGTTGGCAGTTTTGTATTATTCCTCATCGCTAATAATACGTTTCTTCATTTGGGTTTAATGTCTATTGTTATTGCGCATTTAATTTCAAATTTATTACCAAGCATACTTGTGTTTGTAAAAAGGTGGGATGGCTTAATGTATATAAAAAAAACAACAAAATCCAGCACTCAAGAAATGATAAATTTTGGGAAATACTCAATGGGTACCTTAATTGGTAGCAGTTTATTACGTAGTGCCGATACTATAATTATAGGTTTAAGTCCAATATTGGGTTCAGTAGGTATTGCTCAATATGCTATCCCATTAAAACTTACCGATTTATTAGGAATTCCTTTAAGAAGCTTTACAGTTACAGCCTATCCTAAAATGGCAAAGAAAAGTCACGAAGGCGATATTGCTGGTTTGAAAAAAATATTTTACGGTTATAATGGAGTAATCTCACTGTTATTTGTGCCAGTAGCAATTGTAGGATTTATTTTTGCCGAAGAACTAGTATTATTATTAGGAGGAAACGAGTACCGTGATTCACTTGAATTACTAGCAACTATTTTCCGCATATTTTCAGTATATTCCATTCTTCTTCCTATCGATCGGTTTACTGGAGTAGCGCTTGATAGCATTAATAAACCCCGATTTAACTTCAACAAAGTTGTAATAATGGCTTTAGCAAATATAGTAGGAGACTTCATTGCTGTATTTGTATTTAATTCTCTTGAGGCTGTAGCTGGAGTCACGGTGCTCTTTACTTTGATTGGGATTTTTGCAGGGTACTATTATTTGAATAAAGAAATTGGAGTGAGAATAAAATATTTGTTTATCGAAGGAATACATTTTTTCAAAACAATAAAAACTCATTTATAGGAAGAAAAGATGAAGAACCCATTTGAGAAATTATACGGTAGTGACCTGCTGAAAAAGCCTGTTTTTATAACAGCTTTAATTCTCATGATGGTTGTGCTAGCATACATGGTTGGTAAAGGAGGTATGATTGCAGGCCTAGGCATTTTAATGATGCCTTTTTTAATTTCATACGTATACCTCATTTTTATGATACCGCGTACGGGCTTAATTGGTATCTATATTTTAAATTTCATTGTGCTTGGTTTGCTTCGTTATATTAAGGGTGTACCGTTAGGTTTAAGCATTGATGCCCATTTTGGAATGATATACCTCTCACTTTTCTTTATTTCATTCTTCCGAAAAATTCCTTGGGCAAATGCCAAAAACGATGTGGTTTTATTGGCTGCCATTTGGTACGGATATGCCTTGTTCCAACTAGTGAATCCTGAAGCTGCAAGTAGAGCAGCCTGGTTTTATGCCATGCGTGGAGTTTCCTTGTATATGCTATTTACTTTACCTCTTATTTTTATCATTTTCAACAAACGCAAAGATCTCGATTTGCTTTTAAAAATATGGGCTGTACTTTCAATTATGGCCACATTAAAAGGAATTCAACAAAAGATTTTAGGCCCCGATCCTTGGGAACAAGCTTGGCTCGACGGGGGTGGAGATCTAACTCATATTTTATTTGGCAAATTACGTGTGTTTTCATTCTATTCCGATGCCGGGCAATTTGGAGGTGCTCAGGGGCATACCGGAGTGGTATTTCTTATTTTAGCATTAAATCAAAAGAAGTCAAAATTCCTTCGAATATTTTATGCTTTAGCTGGAATTATGGGCATCTATGGAATGATGATTTCAGGAACTCGTGGAGCTATTGCTGTTCCTTTTATGGGGTTTGCATTGTACGTTATTTTACGTAAAAATATAAAGGTGCTTGTATTGGGAGCAATTATGGGAATTGGAATGTTTGTTTTCTTTAAATACACCACTATAGGGAACAGTAATTACACCATAAATCGAATGCGAACAGCTTTTGATCCAAACGACGCATCCCTGCAAGTAAGACTAGAGAATCAACGAAAACTGAAAGCTTATATGGCATCGAGACCTTTTGGCGGAGGCATTGGATCAGCCGGAAATTGGGGGCAACGATTTACTCCCAATACATTTTTAGCCAATACACCAACCGATAGTTGGTATGTTGCGATATGGGCAGAACAAGGTGTTGTTGGACTCGTTCTTCACTTATTTATTCTTTTTTACATTGTAATTAAAAGTTCGTACATTATAATGTTTAAGATCCGCGAAGATTGGGTAAAAGCTCAAATGAGTGCTTTGGTTTGTGGGATGTTTGGAATTATGGTGGCATCGTATGGAAATGGTTTATTAGGGCAGATGCCCACAGGTATTTTAATATATACCAGTATGGGTTTTCTGTTCTTAGGTAAGAAATTTGATAACGAAGCGCTTGCAGAAAAAGAATTAGAGGAACAGAAAAAACTTGAATAAGAAAGGACCGCTATGGCAGATTATCCATTGGTATCTAACATCACTATCAATTATAACCAAAGTGAAGTAACACTCGATTTGTTACGAACTTTACGTGAAATAACTTATCCAAACATTGAAGTAATTGTTGTTGATAATGCTTCTCCAAACGATAATCCCGATAAAATAAAAACATTATATCCTGAAATAAACTTAATTAAAAGTGAGCAAAATTTAGGATTTGCTGGTGGTAATAATTTGGGCGTTCGTGTTGCAAAAGGCGAATATTTCTTATTTATAAACAATGATGTTGAGGTGCCAGCCAACTTCTTAGAACCATTGGTAGCTGTTTTGGAAAATAACAGTTCGGTGGGGATGGTAAGTCCTAAAATTAAATTTCATTGGGATCCTACCTTAATTCAATATGCTGGTTACAATCCAATGAACCATTGGACCATTCGAAACAGTAGTATCGGTTATAAAGAAGTGGATAAAGGACAGTACAATTCTTTACGCCAAACGGAATCGATACATGGTGCAGCAATGATGATTTCGAGAAAAGTAGCTGAGATTGTTGGTTTAATGACCGAAGTATATTTTTTGTATTACGAAGAACATGATTGGGCATCGGCAATAAATCGAAAAGGCTATAAAATAATGTGTGAGGGGAATTCATATATCCTACATAAAGAATCTATTTCTACGGGGAAAGATAGCCCGTTAAAAACACACTATATAAATAG
>JAQIBQ010000579.1 GCA_027859005.1 Prolixibacteraceae bacterium
TGCTTCTTTTTTGCCATATTATCGTTATTTTATCAACACGTAGCTATGGCTATGTGTCTCAAAAATGCCTCAATCTGACAAAAAATATTTCATAATTAATTCTAAAAACAAAACTTAAACAGATTCTTAGACAAAACCTAGTATCACGAAAATTTAACGATGGAAATCAATTTCCCTAATCCAAAGAAAACGGTAAGCAACAAAATTATAGTTGCACCGGATGGCAAGTTCGTATAATAGGATAAGAAAAGCCCAGCAACCATTCCCACAAATCCGATTAGTATTGAAGCAAACATAATGGTTTTAAATTTCTTCGTAAATAAGTTGGCGGTTGCCTGTGGTAGTGTTAATAACGATAGTACTAAAATTACTCCCGAAATGCGAATACTGGCAACAATAACCAATGCACTCAAAGCCATTAATAAATAGTTGAAAAAGCCAACGGGGAGGTTACGCGCTCTGGCAAATTCTTCGTCAAACGAAATACTTTGAATCAAACTAAAAAAGCGTGTAAACAGAATCACAACCAGTAAAGTAATACCAGCCATAAAAATCAAATCGTTTGTGCTTACGGTAAGAATACTGCCAAAAAGAAAACTCATTAAATTAGGAGCATAACCAGGTGTTAGCGCTATAAAAATAATACCCAATGCCATGCCTAACGACCACCAAATGGCAATTGATGAATCCTGTCTTATGTTTCCTTTTACAGTAAAATAATTAATTCCAAATGCAGAGAATATTGCAAATACTGCAGCGCCCAACAAAGGGTTTAATCCTAAAAAGTACGCCAGTCCAATTCCACCAAACGAAGCATGTGTTATTCCTCCTCCAATAAATACCAATCGGCGCGAAACAATATAAGTGCCAATAATCCCACACGAAATAGAGGCCAACAAAGCAGCAACTAGTGCGTGTACAAAAAAGTCGTATTGGAACAGTTCTAACATTATTATGCAATTATTGATGATGATTATGTGATCCTAAAACCGTATGAGGCACATCGCCATGAGTTATTATTTGTATTGGGCAATTATAGGATGCCAACTGTTCGGGCGAAATAATATTTGATGGATGATAATGCAATTCCCTACTCACACAAGCTATGCTTTTAACATGTGCGCTAATGGTTCCCACGTCGTGCGAGACCAAAAGTATAGCCATTCGATTATTGAGTTCTTTTAACTTCTGATACAATTCATTTTCAAAGCGACTGTCGACATAAGTATCGGGTTCATCTAAGATTAGCAACTTTGGATTAGAGATTAAAGCACGACCTAAAAAAACCTTTTGCATTTGCCCTCCCGATAATTCACCAACAAGTTTCGAAGCAAGATTTTCAATTCCTAATTCGTGTAATACAGTTAAACATTTTGTTTTATTATCATTGTTGTTTTTGCTGAACCACTTATTGTTAGCAATCAGACCCGAAAGTACAACTTCAAATACCGTAATCGGAAATTTATTGTCGAATTTATTTACTTGGGGCAGGTAACCAATGTCGCTTCCTTTATTTTTAAGTCCATCTGAAAAAAGTATTTCTCCCGATGTAGCTTCTTGCAAACCCAGAATTGCTTTTAACAAGGTTGTTTTTCCTCCACCGTTTGGTCCAATTACACCAATAAAGTCGTTTTTCGAAATAACCATATTGGCATTTTCAAGTGCAACAGTTTTATTGTACGTAACAGTAAGGTTTTTTATTTCGATAAGAGTACTCATTATTTAGAAAGAGCCTTCTGCATTTTTTTGGTCAAAGCATACATTTCAGCCAACCAATTTTCGGCTAATGGATCAATTGAAATAACTTCAGCATCAATTTCTTTGGCAACAGCTTCTGCCTTTGATGTTTCAAATTGAGATTGCACAAAAATAGTTGATATATTTTGTTCTTTTGCTAAATCAATCATTCTCTTCAAATGAGTCGGACTAGGTGATTTTCCGTCAAACTCAATAGCGTGTTGCTCCAAATGATAATCGCGTGCAAAATAACCCAAGGCGGGATGAAAAATCATAAAAGAATGACTTGTAGAATCAACCAATGAATTCCGAATTGAATTGTCAAGCAAATCAATTCGCGCGGTAAAAGTATGCAAGTTGTTCTCAAACTCAGTTGCTTTTTCAGGATAACGTTCGCTTAATGTATTACAAATTGTGCGCGAAATAGTTTTTACATTCTCTGGGGAAGTCCATATATGAGGATCAGTACCATGACGATGTTCTAGATCTTCATGATCGTGTACAACAATGTTATTTCGTAACAAATCGATTTTATCGCTACACGATATGTAATTTACTTCTTTAGCCGTTTTACTAAATTTTACCATCCACGATTTTTCAAATCCCAAATGCCCCACAAAGAAATAAATACCCGAGTTGCTTAAGTCTTGGACTTGCTTCGGAGTTGGCTCATAATCAGCAGGACTAGCTCCCGGAGGCAACATTACATTTATAGGGAATTGTGTTCCGGCAATCTGCTCAACAAAAAACTTTTGTGGTAAAATACTTACCGTAATTGTATCGCTGTTATTTTGTTTAGGCTTATTTGTACAAGCAGTAATAGCAAATAATAAAATAAATAGGATGTAAGGTTTTCTCATTTTAAAGGAAATTTAATTCTCCACATATTACAACATTTAATTACAAATTTAGTTTTTAGTGGCATTATTTCATATTGAAATGTAAAAAGTTGAAAATTTCATTTGAAGATTGAGCAAACACAAGTACGAGTTGTCTTTTGTTTCAAGCACTCTGCATTTCAGTTTTTCTGTATTTCAGCAGTTCTACCTTTTAGCCTTTCAGTATTTCTTTCAGCCCTTCAGTTTATTCAATTTTTCTGTCTTTCAACCTTTGGCTTCGCCTATTTACGCTAGGCTCCAATTCAGTTTTTCTGTTTATTCAGTTTATTCAATTTTTCAGTCTTTTTTATTCGGAACTGGGTCATGTCCATGCGTTCCCCAGGGGTGACATTTAGACAATCGACGCAATCCCAACCACAGCCCTTTAAACGGACCGTGAATTCTCAAGGCTTCAATCATGTAATTCGAACAGGTTGGTGTATGCCGGCAACTTGAAGGTGTCCATGGCGAAATGGTATACTTATAAAAGTACACCAGACCCAATATTGGATAAGCCAACATCATCTTAACAAATGACCATATGGAAAGTAATATTTTCAAATCTTGTAGTTTTTACTCCTCCCCTTTGAGTCTTGATATCGGGAGGGTGAAATTTTATTTTTCAAAATCTTTGTACAGCATACTGGGTTGAATCTCTTTGTTGTTCTGATACTTGTCGCTTTTATAATTTTCATAATTTCCAAGGATATCATGATAGTACACCTGGCATATCTCAATTCCTGAATAAATACGAATAGGCTGTACGCAGAAAATTTCAAGCGTCCAAAAACCAGCAAAACCAACATCCCCAAACCCGGCAGTAACATGAATAAACATTCCCAAGCGCCCAATGGATGAACGTCCTTCGAGCATGGGAACCAAATTCTCAGTACGCGTGTATTCAAGCGTTCTACCCAAATAAAGCTTATTGGTTTCCAACAACAAACCCTCTTCAGGAATAAACAACTCCGAAGCCGTATTTTCTTTTTTCATATCCAACTCGTGGTTGTCGTATACCAACAGTCGGTTATGCAATTTCAAATTATAGCTATTCGGATTAAGTTGCTTGGAATTATAGGGATCGATAAAAATATCTTTGTCTAATCGTTTTTCAATTTCTTTACCTGAAAGAATCATGGCTAATACTTTTAAAATGAAGGGCAAATATAAGAGTTCAAAATCCAAAATCCATTAAAAACAAAATTCAAAAATAAGTTTCTGAAGCTTCATTTTAATTAGCCCCGAAAGTACAGCCAAATTCAAACTAAACAACTTCAACTATTTTGATGATTGACCATTTTCTTAAATCACAGCCTTCTCAAAAAGAAATAAAATAAAAACATTATATTGTTTTATTAAAAAAAACCTTTAAACAAACAACCAAACCAAACGATGAAAAAGACCATCCTCCTCTTGTCTTGCCTGCTTATACTTGCTTTAACGATTAATGCACAACCCCAAAAGTTCAACATTAATGACGTCGATTTTTTACCTACAACATTAAAAAGTGCAAGTATAATCAACGACTTTGATATTTCAATTAGGCAAGCCCGCCCGTTTGCTTTAAACCCCAAAGTGTTAATTCCCGATAATGTTGCTATTGGTGACACCTTGCTCCTAGACCTTTTTGCCGGGAAACAATACAAGTCAGTTATCCAAACAAAAACAAGCGATGTAAATGGAACCACAGCAATCGTAATTAAACTCACCGATTTCCATTTTGCCTACGGTGTGATTTCCATCAACAAACAGAAAGTTTTAATCACCATCGATATTCCAGAGCGAAATGAAAAGTATAGTACACGTCTTATTCCTAACGACAATAAACTATACCTTTTACAATTAGACGAAAACAATTTGGATGAACTTAAAGATGCTCATATTAGCAAAGAAGATATTGACAGCATACTGTTTTCCCCTCTACTCCTGAAGTTTCAAATGAAACAAGAAAATAAAAACATCAACTCGGTTTTAAAATCGGCACAGCAAAATCAAAGTGTTGACGATACAGCACAAATCGATATTTTAGTCGTTTATACTCCTACAGCAAAAGAATGGGCAGATACCTATGAAGGAGGAATTGATAACACCATAAGTCAGGCAATCGCAAAATGTAATTTGGTATCGAAGAATAGTGAGCTAGGAATTATGTTCAATCTTGCACATTCAAATGAAATTGAATATAATTTTTCTAGTCAAACGAGTTATGACCTAAAAAAGTTGATAGAAGGAGAAATTCCAAGTGTAAATAATATCAATAGTATTGTCAAAGCAGATTTAGTAATGTTGATTGGTGAAATTAATGGTCTCGGAGGAATCGCTACTCCACCCCATAATAATAACGGTACTAAAATAGCAAATAAATCTATTGTCAGGATCCAACAAGCAAGTGGATATACTGCAATACATGAGATAGGCCACAATCTTGGGGCAGGTCACCATAAGGATCAATTAATTTCTCCAGGACCTACCTATTGGAATAATTGGCCTGAAAATGAATGGTCCGCGGGATGGCGCTGGCAAGGAGATGACAATAAATATTATTGTTCGGTAATGACTTATGAATCTGGTATGAGTTTCAGTGATGGGATATCACATTCCGCTGTGCCTTACTTTTCAGATCCGGATATTTTATACAAAGGACATCCTACAGGAGATTTAGCCGATGCAAATAATGCACGAACAATTCGCAAATTGAAACATGTAATTGCAGATTATAACAATGCACAATGTGAAGAGAAGCCAATAATTATAACGTGTTTTTTAAATGAAGTAGCTGAAAATAGCATTGTCGCAGATGGTTCGGTAATAAATGAAGGTGAATTTCCTATTCTTTCGAAAGGATTTGTTTGGAGCAAAAGAAATAAACCAACTCTAAATGAATACTATACTACAAATGTGGCTGGTATTGCTACATTCTCTAACAGAATAGACAATTTGGATTTAAATTCTGTTTATTTCGTGAGGACATATGCAATTACAAGTGAAGATACAGTTTATGGAAACCAGCTTTCTAAAATTCTTCATGGAACTGAACAAAGAGATTTTATTACTCGATGGAAATTACCTCAGAATCAAAATAAGCTTGAATTAATATTGGCAAGAAAGGGTTTAGTTTCCTATAATTGGGAAACTGTTCCGCAAGGGAGCCAAGGAAATGGAACATTTCAAGAAGGCATTGGACTAGTTGAAATACCTAACCTTCCCCCAGGCCAAATAATCAGACTAAGTATTGCACCGGAGAATTTAACCGAATTTTACAGCTACCTGCAAATTTGTGATAGAGAATTTGGGCCAGATCGAAAAAATTTACTGGATGTAGAACAATGGGGTACCGTAAAATGGCAATCCATGAAAAATGCATTTTACGAATGTGAGCAATTGAACATAACAGCCAATGATATACCGGACTTTACAAATGTTGCCAATATGAACTATATGTTCTATAGATGCAATTCACTCAATGGACCTGATAACATTAACGATTGGCCTATGTCATCCGTGAATGTTATGCAGAACATGTTTTTTTATGCGAGCTCATTCAATAAAAACATAGGAGACTGGGATGTGTCTTCTGTAGTAGATATGTCAAATATGTTTTATGAAGCTATTTCATTTAATCAAGAAATAGGAAATTGGGATGTGTCTTCCGTATCAAGTATGCTACAAATGTTTCTTCAAGCAGAATCATTTAATGGGAACATTGGAAGTTGGAACATTGTTTCTGTAACAAGCACTTTTAATATGTTTTATGGAGCATCTGCATTTAATCAAGATCTAGGGAAATGGGATGTTTCTTCGGTAAAAAATATGCATTCAATGTTTAGTTCTGCCAGTTCATTCAATCAAGATATAGGTGATTGGGATGTATCGAATGTGACTGAAATGAGTAATATGTTTAGAGGTGCCAGTTCATTTAATCAAGACATTGGGAATTGGAATGTTTCTTCGGTATCAGACATGAGTTATATGTTCTCAGGTGTTACCTTATTTAATCAAAATATTGGGAATTGGGATGTTTCTTCTGTAACAAACATGAAATATATGCTCCATATGGCCAAATCATTCAACCAAGATATAGGGAATTGGGATGTGTCTTCAATAACTGATATGAGCTGTTTATTTAGAGCAGCAGACTCTTTTAATAAAAACATAGGCAATTGGGATGTGTCTTCCGTAACAAATATGGAAAGAATGTTTTCTTCCGCTGATGTATTTAATCAAGATATTGGCAAATGGGATGTATCTTCTGTGACAAATATGGATAGAATGTTTTCTTCTTCTGGTGTATTTAATCAGGATATTGGGAATTGGGATGTCTCTTCTGTGACAAATATGAGCTCTATGTTTTCTTCTTCTGATGTATTTAATCAGGACATTGGGAATTGGGATGTGTCTTCTGTGACAAATATGAATGGGTTGTTCTTCAGGGTTATCTCATTTGATCAGGACATTGGACGTTGGGATGTCTCTTCAGTAACAGATATGGCTGACATGTTTTATATGGCTACATCATTCAATCAAGATATTGGAAACTGGGATGTGTCTTCGGTAAAAAACATGTATTGTATGCTTTCAGACGTTGAGAAATTTAATCAGGATATTGGAAACTGGGATGTATCTTCGGTAACAAATATGGCTGAAATGTTTCATAATGCCAGATCATTCAATCAAGATATTGGAAACTGGGATGTGTCTTCGGTTACAGACATGGCTTACATGTTTTATAAGGCTACATCATTCAATAAAGATATTGGAAACTGGGATGTGTCTTCAGTAGCCAATATGGAAGCCATGTTCTTTCGATCGGAAGTATTTGATCAGGACATAGGAAATTGGAATGTGTCTTCGGTTGAATACATGGATAAAATGTTTTATTCTGCGAAAAATTTTAATCAGAATATTGGAAACTGGAATGTTTCCAGTGTAACAACCATGTGTAATATGTTTTCATTTGCATATAAATTCAATAATAACCTTGGGAATTGGAATTTGAAAAATGTACAAGACATGGAGGAAATGTTTAATAATTCAGGATTCGATTGTGACACCTATGCTGCTACATTATCAGGGTGGAGTTCAAACCCAAATACACCTGATGATCTTACTTTAGGCGCAAATTCATTGGAATATGAAAGTACCGCAATTGAGGCAAGGCAAATACTTACATCAGATAAAAATTGGACAATTTCTGGTGATGAATTAAAAGACCAACCTGCTGCAGCCGGCGAAATTCAAGGAGAAACAAATGTTTGCCAAGGACAAGAGTCTGTTAGATACATAATAGATAAAATTGAATTTGCCTCAAGTTATGATTGGACATTACCCGAAGGTGCAACAGGAACAAAAAGTAACTATTTTATATTCGTAAATTTTGATTCAACTGCCGTATCAGGTGAAATAAGAGTAAAAGCTAGGAATAAATGCAAAGAAGGCGCAGAAGCAATTATACACGTTACAGTTAACAAATTACCCATTCTAACAGAGGTAATAGAAGGGAAAACAAATATTTGCAAAAATGAAACTTCAGTCGAATATTCAATAAAGGAAATTGAGAATGCAGAATCTTATATTTGGACTATGCCTAATGGAGCAGCTGGAAATAGCACGACAGCTAATATCTTAGTAGATTTTGACACCACTTTTGTTGCTGGGGAAATTAAAGTGAAAGGAATAAATAATTGTGGCGAAAGCGATGAAGCTGTGCTAGCCATTACCGTGAATCCAACCCCTGAAAACATTGGGGGAATATCTGGAGAAACAAGTGTTTGCCAGAACCAAAATTCAGTGACTTATGCTTTACCTGAACTTGAAAATGCATCTTATTATAGTTGGACTTTACCAAATGGAGAAATCATAACAACCGACGATCCAAATATTATGTTAGACTTTGACTCTACATCCGTTTCTGGAGAATTAAAAGTTAAAGGCCTTAATTCTTGTGGCGAGAGTAATGAATCTGTGCTAACCATTATCGTGAATCCAACCCCTGAAAACATAGGGGGGATTTCTGGAGAAATAATCGTTTGCCAAGGACAAAAATCAACAACATATTTAATACCTGAAATTGAAAATGCCGAATCTTACTCATGGATGTTACCGAATGGAGAATCCGTAACAACCGATAATCCAAATATTACGATCAACTTTGACGCTACATCCGTTTCAGGAGAGTTAAAAGTTAAAGGCCTCAATTCTTGTGGCGAAAGCAATGAAGCTGCACTAGCCATTACCATGAATCCTTTGCCTAAAAATGAAGGGGAAATTTCAGGAGAAACTACTATTTGCCAAGGACAAAATTCAGTTATATATACTGTACCTGAAATTGAAAATACTGAATCCTACTCTTGGACTTTACCAAATGATGAATCCGTAACAACCGATAATCCAAATATTATTTTAGACTTTGACTCTACATCCGTTTCAGGAGAATTAAAAGTTAAAGGCCTTAATTCTTGTGGCGAAAGCAATGAATCTGTTCTAGCCATTACGGTGAATCCAACCCCTGAAACGCCTCAAAATTCACAAAGCGATAATGTGTTACTTTCCAATGCTAGCGAAGGCAATCAATGGTATTTACTTAACGGAATGATGGAGGACGCAACGGAGAATGAATGCGTTGTTACTGAAGATGGAGAGTACTGTGTAATCGTAATGCAGGATGGTTGTAGTTCAGAACCATCGAATACAATTATTGTAAACATTACAGGAATAGAAACTCTTCAGATGGAACAGGAAATAAAAGTATATCCTAATCCAGTATCCAATGAATTGACAATTGAAATTAATGACAATTCGGAGCCAATCGTGTTTGAGATTCTCAATACTAAAGGACAAAAATTATTCGAAGGCAGCGTTGTTAATGAAACCACAATACAAACCGACAATCTTCCGCAGGGAACCTATTTGATAAAATTTGAAAGCGGAAGTAAACTTGAATTCAAAAAAGTATTGAAGAACTAAGCAGAACAAACTATTTCTTTCAGCTTTATGCTTTAAACTTATGGCTCGTAAAACCCAAACTTCTATTTTGAAGCTGCAATCCGTTCTTTTAAATTATTTTTCAGATTTAGATGAAAAAATTCATAATCGTATACATGATAAATGCCTGGATGAAAGTAGGGTTCAAACACTAAAAAATCATCGACATTAACCGGGCGCTCAACACATAGCCCGTTTCTATTTTGTGCCGATGAGTATTGATAAAGTGTATCGAAACCTGTTGCCGATTTAAAAACAGCGCCTTCGTGTAAGGTCTTTGGTGCAAATTCTTTCGATGTATTCCACAACAAAGGATTCACCGTTATTGAATTGGGTAATAAGGTGACTGATTCCGCTTCTTCTTGGTAGCCATCTTCAATGGTATTGTAAGTAATAATGCAGCCCTGCTCGCTTGCCGAATCACAAATGTTTAGTTGAGGATAATTCAATAGGTCTTCATTGGTAAGCGACCAACCCACCACATAGGCAGCTATCATATTATCGATATGCGCATTCAAGATCTTATTATTTTTCAGCAGTTCAAGGGCATGATTTGCTCCCTGACTATGGCCTGCAATTATAAATTTCCGACCATCGTTATAATATTCAAAATAATAGTCCAATGCTCTTGTTACGTCGGTATAAGCCAAATTAAAGGCTGCTTCAAAATCCTCCCCATCGGCCGACAGAACTGCTAAACATGCTTGCCGATAATAGGGTGAATACATGTTGCAGCTTTCTTCAAATATTCCAGACATGGCTCTGAAATCGTTTAATGCTCCTTGCTTGGCAGCTTCGTTATTCATGGGCATGTTCCACAAACTGTCTGAAACAAAAGTCGTCGGATTCAACCAAATCAAATCAACACCGAAAACATTCTCGTCTTCAGGAATCAACATCCAGTTTCTCGCATCGGCATAGTTGGGCGCTTCAGGCGATGCAATTTCTAAAAAATGATGCTTCGGACCTGGAAAGCTATCAGGATAATCACTCGAATTATTTGGTGATTTATTACAACTGTTCAAATTGAAAAACAAAGCAATAATTATTGCGGAATAGAAGAATAACTGTTTTATGATCATGCTCTTGTTGCCTTTGGTATCGTAAAACTACTAAAAACATTTTTAATTAAAAGTCCGTTAAAATGAATCTCCAAGAAACAAGCAAAACTCGGAATATGGCTACATGTTTTAATACAGATATTAGTAAATAAGCAACGCTTACATGTTCCACTGTTGCAAATTCAAACTAGGTATAATAACGTTTACAACTTGTTCTATATTTGTTTTATAGAATTGGCTTATGACGAAACATATTGCAATAAACACCAAAGAAAACATCTTTCATATTGTTTCCGATGAAATAGCATATTGCAATTATGCTACAAGAACATTTTACTTTAAAAATGATGAGACAATCATTTTTTTAAAAGGAATAAAAGAATTTGAAAGACTTCTTGATGATTCAGATTTGATTCGTCCACATCAGTCCTATTTGGCAAACAAAAATCACATCTCATCTATCGATAAAGTAAATGGCTATCACTTAACATTAAAGAATCAGGCCAGAATACCTATTTTTACACACCGCCAAAAAGCGATGTTTGATATGATTAA
Organism: Prolixibacteraceae bacterium; assembly: GCA_027859005.1. Classification (GTDB taxonomy): domain Bacteria; phylum Bacteroidota; class Bacteroidia; order Bacteroidales; family Prolixibacteraceae; genus Roseimarinus. The sequence continues at coordinate 11,213 of JAQIBQ010000579.1, forward strand.
GATTGGTCTTTAAAATAAAAAAATAAGTATAAATCAATTAAAAAATATAAAAATGAAAAAAGTAAGTATTGTTTTGGTCATTGTTTCTTTTGTTCTCACATCATGTAATTTAACTGATTTAATACCCGGATTAGATACAGATGAAGAAACTAGTTTTACAATGGAATATGATGGTGTTACTTATACCGAAGCAGCACCTCTAACTCTGGCATTGGTTAACGGTCAAATGTTTGTTGCTGGAACAGAGGAGAATGGTTTTTTATTATCTATTACAGGCATTGGAGAAGATGGAACTACAACTGAGATTTGTAATGGAGCTGACATTTGCGAAGAAGAGTGCAGTTTAATGCTCACCCTTGAAGACGAAGAAGATGAAATAGAAGAAATATTTATAGCCACATCTGGAACGATAAAGCATACAGGCAATAAAATCGAAATAGATGTTTTGTGGGAAAGCGAATTGTCTGAAACAAAAACATTGACAGCGACAATTGAAATAGGAACGACATTAGATTTATAAGCTAACTAAAAAGGAGAATTGATAAGATTCTCCCTTCTTTCTGAAATTATGTGTTTTTGGAAATATCTTCTCTTTTAATAC
>JAQIBQ010000072.1 GCA_027859005.1 Prolixibacteraceae bacterium
GCAGCTAAAAATGGCTTATTATGGCGGAAAAGAAATTACCCTAAAACAATTGTATCAAAACTAATTGAAATTGAAGGTGAAGCTTCAGAAACACAAATATGGCTAGCCTTTTCAAAAGATTGTGGGTATATAACAGAAGATGAATTTTTATACTTAGATAAGGAATATGATAAGGTATTAGGTATGTTGGTTAATATGAGGAATAACAAAGATAAATGGACATTTTAGTTCTCTTCCCCCATTCCCCATATCACCCATTCTCCACTTCTACAATTCCCAAAAGTTAATCCCAATTTCCAACTTAAATTTAGAAATGAGCAAAAATATACATATGTCAAATTACAACTTAAATAACTTAAAACAACTAGAAGCAGAAGCAATTCACATAATACGTGAAGTTGCTGCGGAATTTGAAAACCCGGTAATGCTTTATTCTATCGGAAAAGACTCTTATGTGATGGTAAGATTAGCTGAAAAAGCATTTGCACCTGCCAAAGTGCCTTTTCCTCTAATGCATATCGATTCCAAATGGAAATTCAAAGAAATGAATGAGTTTCGCGATAATTATGCAAAAGAAAACAATTGGGATTTAATTGTTCACCACAACAAAGAGGGATTTGAATCGGGTGTTGGCCCCTTTACTCATGGTAGTAAGGTACATACCGACATCATGAAAACGCAGGCCCTATTAGCTGGACTTGACAAGTACAAATTCGATGCTGCCTTTGGTGGTGCACGTCGCGATGAAGTAAAATCAAGAGCAAAAGAACGTATCTTTTCTTTCCGCGATAAATTTCACCAATGGGATCCCAAAAATCAACGTCCAGAATTGTGGGATATTTTTAATGCCAAAGTGCAAAAAGGAGAATCCATTCGAGTATTCCCCATTTCCAACTGGACTGAATTAGACGTTTGGCAATACATTCGATTAGAGAACATTCCAATTGTACCCTTATACTATGCCAAAAAACGCCCAATGGTAAACATGGACGGGACTTGGGTAATGGCCGACGACGATCGTATGCCACAAGAGCTACGCGACAAAGCTGAAATGAAAATGGTTCGTTTCCGTACTTTGGGCTGTTATCCGCTAACCGGAGCTGTAGAATCTTCTGCCAATACCATCGAAGATATTGTGGAAGAAATGATGACCGTAACCGTATCGGAACGTACTACGCGTGTGATTGATTTCGATCAGGATGCAAGCATGGAACAGAAGAAAAGAGAGGGGTACTTTTGAAATTGCAGGGCAATTTTAAAAGGTTATCATAGTTATCGGCTTACTTCGTAAGCGTTTTCGTTGTCAACAACAATGACAACCAGACAACAACGACAACCAGAGAACTTGACAACGTTTGCGAATCAAACAACAACGACAACAACGACAACAACGACAACAACGATAACAACGATAACTCGATAACATGACAACAAAAGATACAAAGCAGATTTTATTAAATTTTTAGTTTATTCTCATGCTTCATTATTAGAAGCTTTGTCGCAATCAAAATTTCTGGATACCATTCATCCAAATTCAGGTTGGAACAACATTTCAATACAATTGGATAAGCTTGGAATTAAAATATCAAATTTTATTATTTACGTTGAGAAAAATTGGCTTACTTGACAACAACGATAACTTGATAACTCGACAACTCGACAACATTCGCACAGCGAACAAACAACTTGACAACGTTTGCGAAGCAAACAGACAACAACGACAACTTGATAACTCGACAACAATGACAACAAATAACGCACAACGACAAGACAACAACAACACTCCCATGGGAGGAGAACGCGGATCCCTTGACATCAAAACCTACCTCGATCAGGACGAAAAGAAAGACCTGCTTCGGATATTGACTGCCGGATCGGTCGACGATGGAAAATCAACCTTGATTGGTCGTTTGATGTTCGACAGTAAAATGTTGTACGAAGATCAGTTGGCAGCCTTGGAACGCGACAGCAAACGCGTGGGACATGCCGGTGAAGACATCGACTATGCACTCCTACTCGACGGCTTAAAAGCCGAGCGCGAACAGGGAATCACCATCGATGTTGCCTACCGCTATTTCAGTACCAACAAACGAAAATTTATTATTGCCGATTGCCCCGGACACGAGCAGTACACCCGCAACATGGTTACAGGTGCATCAACGGCTAACATTGCCATCATTTTAATTGATGCCAGCAAAGGAGTAATAACGCAAACACGTAGACATACCTATTTGGTTTCGCTACTCGGTATTAAACATGTTGTTTTGGCGGTAAATAAAATGGACTTGGTCAATTTTGATCAAAAAGTATTTGACGACATTTGTACCGATTACAAAGCTTTTGTTTCGCAATTGAATGTACCCGACGTAGAATTCATTCCCATTTCGGCTTTAAAGGGTGATAACGTGGTAGAACCTTCCAATAAAATGCCTTGGTACCACGGAAAATGCATGCTAGAATTCTTAGAAACGGTTCACGTAGGAAGCGATCGGAATTTCGAAGATTTCCGTTTTCCTGTACAATATGTAAATCGTCCCGACAGAGATTTCCGTGGCTTTGCTGCCAAAGTTGCCTCGGGGATTATTAAAAAAGGCGACGAAGTAATGGTCTTACCTTCTCGCAAAACATCAAAAGTAAAACAAATTGTTGCCCTTGATGGAGAATTAGACCAAGCATTCCCGCCACAATCGGTTACCTTAACGCTTGAGGATGAAATAGATATTTCTCGTGGCGAAATGATCGTTCACCCCGATAATTTACCGCATGTAGAGCGTCATTTCGAAGCCATGTTGGTCTGGATGGATGAGAAGCCCATGGATCCAACTACTCAGTTTTACATCAAGCACAATACCAATACCACAAAAGCTAAAATCGATAAAATAAAATACAAGGTAGACATCAACACCTTGCAAAAATCAGGGATCAATCATTTTGAACTAAATGAAATTGGGCGTACCGTAATTACTACCGTAAAGCCAATTTTCTTCGACCCCTATACGATAAATAAAAGTACAGGCTCATTTATATTGATCGACCCTGTATCGCACAACACCTGTGCAGTAGGTATGATCATCGACAAATTGAACAGCGATGATCTTAGCAACACCATTTCGTTAGACGACTACCGAAGCAGAATCGATAAAGGAGAATGTTTGATTGAATCTAGCGAACGTGAAAAACGTTACGGACAAAAAGGCGCTACCCTTTGGATTACTGGCTTACACGGAAGTGGCAAAAACGAATTGGCCTACTTGCTCGAAAAGCAATTGTTCGCAATGGGAGCAACAGTGGTATTATTAGATGGAAGCACCCTACGTTCAGGATTGTCGAATGAATTAGACTTCTCCCCTGCCGACCGTGCTGAACATTTACGACGCGTGGCGCACATTGCACGAATTTTAAACGATCAAGGCATTATTACCATTTGCTCCTTCATCTCACCTGAAGAGAACATTCGATCTCAAGTAAATGAGATTATCGGTAAAGATAAGGTGCACACCGTTTATATGGATGCCGATATCGACTATTGCAAAAGCAACAAGCCCGAATTGTATGCATTGGCCGAAGCAGGAAAAGCAAAACACCTACCTGGCGTACACAGTACTTTTGAAGTACCAAGCGATGCAGCATTAACGTTGAAGCCTGAAGAAAATGCGATTAACCCAGAGAAAATTATTAGTTATTTAAATTCCTCTAAGATATTCCCATTATAAAGCTCCCCCTTAAGGGGGTTGGGGGGTAATGCATCTAAAATATTTCCGTTATAGCACCTCACCCTTGCCTGCTAAAGCAGACATTCCCTCTCCTTTAGGAGAAGGAGAACAACTGTAACAAGGAAAACTAAGAAACCGTTCTTTTTTAAAAGAGAACGGTTCCTTCATCTACAAGCCTCAGTGTCATTTCGACGTCAGGAGAAATCCCTAACATCATCAATAGCGCGAGTTTTTAACTCGTGCTCAATTCGGTACAACAAAACCTACATCAAATCCAAAACATTACTACTTGTTATGGCTTTGGATTTACTTGTGCCTTTAAAGGACACGAGTCACAGACTCGCGCCATTAGGGGGGACACGGTTACAGAACCGCGCCAGCGGAGGAAAAAGGGTTACATCGACATGCAGCTAACTCCTCGTTGCAAACGAGGAGTAGTGGGGGTCAGGAGAGATCCCTAACATCATCAAAGTTCACCCAATTTTATTTGTCCATAAAAAGAAGATAATCCTCCCCAAAACGTGTCGTTCTGAACATAGTGAAGCATCCCATCAATTAATGAAAGGATCTCTCACAACGATAAAAATCGTGTTCGAGATGACACCCTAGATACAATGAATTATGGAATTCGCGAATAATCAGTAACCTAAGTGAAAAATCTCCATTCATTGCACAAATCCACACAGCCACACAACCAAAGCTATCATATACTAAATAATCACAACAAAACACACTTTATACTTGACAAATGTCATTTAATGGCCTATTTTCGCACATAATTGAGTAATAATACTACTCGATAAAAACACCAATGCTGATTCTGCTCGCTCAACCAACATGGGACTGAGAGAGCGGAGCTGTGGAAAAGCCTTAAACATAGGCCTCCCCTAGCCCCTCCCAAGGAGGGGAATAAAAAAACGCCAACAATAAAAAAGTAGTTGATAATAATATTGAAATACACCATCCTACACCTTTTTTTATGCTCGAAAGTTTAATCACATCAAAAACCAGAGTAAAATTACTGGTGAAATTCTTCATCAATGCACAAACCAAAGCCTATCTCCGCAACCTGGAGAGTGAGTTTGGCGAATCCACCAATGGGATACGTGTAGAGCTTAATCGTTTTGAAAAGGCTGGACTTTTAGATTCAGAACTTAGCGGCAATAAAAAATATTACAAAGCCAACACCTCCCATCCTTTTTTCAACGACATTCGCCATTTGCTGTTAAAGCATACCGGTATTGAAACCGTTGTAGATGAGGTTGCCAAAAAAGTGGGACAATTACAAAAAGCTTTTATTACGGGTGATTTTGCACGTGGCATCCAAAGTAATATGATTGATCTCACTCTGGTAGGTGAAAATTTCGATCACAACTACCTAAACCAATTGGTTCACAAAGCCGAAAAGTTGGTAAGCTTTAAAATACGCTATATTACCATTGAGCAAAGTGAAATGGATAGCTACCTTAACGAGTCAGGCCCCTATTTGCTGATTTGGTCGACAAAAAAGTAAACCTCAATCTTGAGTTGCGAGCATCAAGTTTCTAGTTACAAGACTTTAAGCGCAGTCCCGATCCTTCGACTAATGACCATTGACTATTGACCATTGACCAACACAGCCTTGTCATCTCGAACACTCCCAAAGAAATTTGGGAAAGAGATCCCTAAATTTAATAGATCGTTAGACTTTTAGATATCAGATATTAGACAAAACGCTTCGCGCCAATAATCAACCACTTACATTAACACCAGATTAACACTCAACAGTCTAATAAACAGTGTAGTACGCAACCTTAACGAACTATTGTAAGTTAAAAGTGACAAAGAAACAAAGTTCCTGAGTCCCTAAGCAACTTGCTAACTTTGGACTTTAAACTTTAGACTTTAGACTAATGACCTTTTTAATGACTATTGACCAATGACTATTGACCAATGACCATTTTAATGACTATTGACTAAACACAGTGTCATCTCGATCCCGATTTTTATCGAAGAGAGAGATCCCAACTTATTAAGACATCATCTGTTGGAAACTTGCAAAGCGAGATCACTAATTAATCCACTAAACTTAGTTTCATTGACTGACAATTAATAATTTGTATCTTGCTATAAAAAAGGTAAAATGAACACAATAGAACTAAAACAAAATTTTCATCTTCTGATTGATAGTATTGAAAATGAAAATCTCCTCATTAATTTTTACGAACTAATAAAGAAAAGGGCAACAGCCAAAGAAGGACAGTTGTGGAACAATCTAAGCGAACAAGAAAAACAGGAACTTATACTTTCATTAAATGAAAGCAAAAATCCTGATAACTTGATAGATCATGAGGAAATGGTGATAAAGCATAAAAAATGGCTTTAACTATTCGCTGGACCAAACGGGCAGAAAAGAAATTCGATAAAATAATTGAGTATTTAGTAAACGAATGGAACGAGCAAGTAACAGCAACTTTTGTTAAAAAAACATACGATTTTATTGATACACTTGCCGATTTTCCTAAATTAGGAACAATTGAAAATAAGGAAAATGGCATACGAGCATTTACAATAGTCAAGCAAATAAATATCTTTTACCACATCGACAATAAGCATATTGTTATATTAAATTTTTTTGATAACCGCCAATCTCCCAAAAAGAAAAGGTTTTAGCCATATAGCTTTTGAAACCGACAACTAACGAAAACTACCCCAACCCCTTTCGACTACCTCGACAGGCTCGGTAACCAAAGATCAAGTAAATCCTAAAGGGGGAGCTTTGACAGCAACATTTAAATAACATACTGCCTGCCTGCCATTCGAAATAAAACGAAGTAATGACCTTCGACTATTGACCATTGACCAACACAGCCTTGTCATCTTGAACACTCCCAAAGAAATTTGGGAACGAGATCCCTAACTGAAAAGTGACAAAGAAACAAAGTCCATGAGTTCCTAAGTACCTAAGTAAAAAATACAACTATTATAACTATTACAACGTGAGCGCAGCGAACTCTCAACCTCAACCTCAACCTGTGAGCGAAGCGAACTCTTAACCTCAACCTTAACCGAGCGAAGCGAACTCTCAACCTCATTCTTAACCTGTGAGCGAAGCGAACCTAAACCTTAATTGTCTCGCTACAGGGGTCGATTACAATAGAAGATCATTCTTAGAGATTTAAAAATATGCGCCAGCAAAGGGTTAATTTGGTATCAATCAAAATGATTATCTTTGAATTAATGAATTACAAAATCTACATACCACTAATTGTTGAAGAATTAAAAAAAGCGTCTCCTGAAAAAATTATACTTTTCGGATCTTATGCCTATGGACAACCCAATAATGAAAGTGATATTGATTTATTGATCATTAAAGATATTGCCCCATCTGAATTAAGAGATTATAGAGTTGCCCTGAAATTAAGCCTTTGGAATTTAATCAAGAACTGGAACGTTCCTGTCGATATCATTGTCGATAGTCAAGAACGGATTAATCAAAGAATAAATGAAGGAGATCTGTTCTATAAAGAGATATTAACAAAAGGCGATGTAATTTATGCCTAATCAAAAGCTTGCTTTGGAATGGCTTGATTTTGCAAGGAAAAGTCTTGAAACGGCAATTCTTCTTAATAGGGAAAATCATTACACCGATGTTATTGCGATTGATATTCAACAAACTATTGAAAAGTCACTCAAGTCAATTTATGCTCTTAATGGTGAAAAGATTCCTCGTACCCATTCACTAGACATCCTTTTTAACTATGCATCTGGCTATATTGAATGGAGCGACATTGAAATCAAATCGCTCATCATGATTAGCGATTATTATCAGGCTGAAAGATACCCGGGACCGAAATATTTCATGCCCGATCGTGAAGAGATAAATAAATTCATACTTCTGGCAAAGTCAATATTTCAACAGGTCGCAGATTACATCAATTAGAATATGACAACTGACAAAGTCCCTGAGTACCTAAGTAAAAGAAATCACAGTCAACATTGAATTAACTGAGCGAAGCGAACACACAACAACGATAACGTGAGCGAAGCGAACACACAATTACAACAACCCAGAGAGCATCCAATGACTGTTGACTTAATAACATTTAACTAATGACTAATAAAACATCAACAATCTAGAAACTAATCTACATTATTGTTATTTTTGATTATTCAATAATAAATTCAAGTATGCCAAACAATACCCATATATTGAGTCTTAATTTTTCACCAAACCTATTTTGGGATATTGATGTTTCAACACTGGATTTGACCCAAAATAAACGATTCATTATTCAACGGGTATTAGAATTTGGTACATTAAGCGATTGGAAAATAATAAAAAATTTATATGCTACGCATACCATTGGAAGCGAAATGCAAAAAGTACGGAGTTTAGATTCAATTTCTT
>JAQIBQ010000102.1 GCA_027859005.1 Prolixibacteraceae bacterium
GGTTATGGAATGGGAAGCAGAGAAAATTTCGATAAACTATTTGAATTGGCCGATGTATTGGGTGGCGAAGTTGCTGCTTCACGTGCTGCTGTCGATTCAGGTTTTGCCGATCACGATCGTCAGGTAGGACAAACAGGAGTTACTGTACGTCCTAAACTATACATCGCTTGTGGAATTTCAGGTCAAATTCAGCACCGTGCAGGAATGGAAGATTCTGCTCAGATTATCGCCATCAATAATGATCCTGATGCTCCAATAAATTCCATAGCCGATTATGTAATAAACGGTGAAGCAATGGATGTAATTCCAAAAATGATTAAGTATTACAAATCAAATAGTAAATAGTCATTTATGAAGTCAATAGTCAATAAGTCATTAGGAAAATATACAAGCAGCCTGTTTGCTTTCAAAATACTGATGATTGGACTAATGATGAATAAGCAATAACCAATTACAATTGACTAATGTCTAATGACTTAAAAATTTAAAAAATGGCAAATTATTATACCGACAATAAAGCCCTTCAGTTTCACTTAAACCATCCCTTGATGGAGAAAATTGTGGCTTTAAAAGAAAATGATTACAAGCAAAGCGAAAAATTCGATTATGCACCTTTCGATTTTGAAGATGCCATGGATAGCTACGACAAAGTATTGGAAGCTATTGGTGAAATATCAGGCGAGATTATTGCACCGAATGCAGAAAGCATCGATGCTGAAGGCCCTCAAGTAATCGATGGACACGTTAAATATGCCCGTGGAACACAAGAGAACCTCGACGCTTTAATCAAAGCCGATTTAACGGGAATGACATTGCCTCGTCAGTATGGTGGCTTAAACTTCTCTGTTATCCCTTACATTATGGCTGCCGATATGGTATCACGTGCCGATGCAGGATTTGTGAACATTTGGGGATTGCAGGATTGTGCTGAAACCATTCACGAATTTGCAAACGAAGAGCAAAAGGAAAACTACCTTACTCGTGTTTGTAAAGGCGAAACCATGGCCATGGATTTAACAGAACCCGATGCAGGTTCAGATCTACAGGCGGTTGAATTAAAAGCACAATTTGACGAAGCTTCGGGAAAATGGTTATTGAATGGTGTAAAACGATTCATCACCAATGGCGACGGAGACATTTCTCTTGTTCTTGCCCGCTCGGAAGAAGGCACACACGATGGTCGTGGTTTGTCGATGTTCATTTACGACAAAGCTCACGGTGGTGTTACTGTTCGTCGTATCGAGCATAAAATGGGAATTATTGGTTCACCTACCTGTGAATTGGTATTCAAAGATGCTCCTGGAGAATTGGTTGGTTCACGCAGAATGGGATTAATTAAGTACGTAATGTCGCTGATGAACGGAGCCCGTTTGGGTATTGCTGCTCAATCGGTAGGTCTTTGCGAAGCTGCTTATCAGGAATCATTAACCTACGCCAAAGAGCGTGAACAATTTGGAAAACCAATTATTCAATTTCCTGCCGTTTACGAAATGATAACCGTGATGAAAGCTAAATTGGATGCATCGCGTTCCTTGTTGTACGAAACTGCCCGTTTCGTCGATTATTACAAATCGTACTACCATATTTCAAACGAGCGTACATTGGATAAAGATGAACGCGCTATCATGAAAAAATATCAGAAACTGGCCGACATTTATACGCCAATGGTTAAAGGTATGGCTTCGGAATATTCGAACCAGAATGCCTACGATGCTATTCAGGTTCATGGTGGCTCAGGTTTCATGAAAGATTACCCAGTTGAACGTATTTACCGCGATGCTCGTATTACTTCAATTTACGAAGGAACCACTCAATTGCAAGTTGTAGCAGCCATACGTGGGGTTACTACCGGTGGATATTTAGCTCAGATTCGTGAATACGAAAAAGAGACCTTAAAACCAGAATTGGAAAAATACCGCAGAATTCTAATTGGTTTAACCGAAGAGTATGCCGAAGCAACAGAGAAAGTGGTAGATGCTAAAGACAGCGAATACATCGATTTCCATGCCCGTCGTTTGGTGGAAATGGCTTCTCATATAATTATGAGTTACTTACTTTTAATCGATGCCAACCGTGATTCTATTTTCTTGAAATCGGCGAAAGCTTATAACAAGATATCACGTCAAGTGGTACACGGACACGGTGAATTTATTCGTGGTTCAAGTATTAGTGATCCTGGTTTGTATAAATTCGAATTGTAGTAGGTCGGACTTTACAGTCCGACTTTAAGTACTAAGAATATTGGTCGGACAGGAAAGTCCGACTTACAAGCCTCACTTGAAAAAGTGGGGCTTTTTGTTTGTAAATACATTTGCAAAGAACTTATGATTATATATCTTTACGATGACTAAAAAACAAACAAACTAAATAATTGAAAAAAATCCTAATAATAATTCTACTGGGAATATTAAGTAGCTGTACCGTTCACAATTTTATTACACCTCCAGTATATATACCAATAAATAAAGCGAAAGGAGATTTACATGTTGGTATTAACCATAATTAGGGTCTGCTGAGAAAGTTGCACTATAGATTTTATCGATTTCTAATTTTCCTGAATTATGTTTGGATTATGAACAGTAA
>JAQIBQ010000078.1 GCA_027859005.1 Prolixibacteraceae bacterium
GAATAAATACAACCCCCGAGAATTCGGGGTGTGGAGATTTATTCAAAAACAGGAGGCCTGGCCTTGATGTGCGAAGGCGTAAAAATACATTTGTTTTGAGGTTCAATTTGGCAGTGTAGATTTCAACGGGGCCAAGTGCTGAGGAACGAAGCTCTTGCATTTGCACGAACGTATAATGTTTGGAAAGAAGGCTCTAAAGAAATTTTGAAGGCATTTATTTGCGAAGCCAATGCCGATAAAATTAACTTTTGTGCCTGATGATATTACAATGAGCTACTGACCGCAAGCGGGCAAGTGTAGTGAGGGAATGAGCAAAATGTGGTGAGGCACGAGCCGCTTTTGAGAATGAGTGAAACTACTCTTGCTTATGAACGAAATTTTCAATTTACTATGACATTAAGTTTTGTTTGAGTTTTTGGAATAGTGAAGTATGAACGGATCCAAAAATGAAAAGTAAACGGTTAGAGGAGCCAGGAAGCAATTAACATATAAATGGGGTATCCAGTCATCACCCGTGATTTTCGTAAATGATTTTATCGTATGTCACAGGCTCTGCAATAGCAGCCTGCTCAAGTAAGCGCATAAATAATAAGCCTCTACTATTTGATGTCCTCCTGTTGTACCTGAACACATATTCATCTAAGTAATAACCCAACTTATTTTTATTCAAATAGCTTTGATGCGTTCCAAGCAGCCATCTTTTTAGCAATGAAGCCACTCGATGGACATGAGGCAATATCTCCTCGTCCTCTTCATTAACAGTTGACTTTTGGACTTTATGCAAATACCCTAGCTCTTCTAATTCTGAATAGCTAGGCCATCCAACAGTAATAATGGTTGACGATAGTTCGATATTTCTTTCAATAAAGTCTTTCAGACTACTGGCTGATGCATCAGGAATCTTTTCCAATCTGACCCTGCCAGTTTTTCGTCCTTTGACTTCGATAGCTACGGCGACTATACTTTTCCCTTCTGCATCTCGTCCACGTTTCCCTGGAGTCTTGCCACCAACAAAGACTTCATCTACTTCAACAACGCCCTCTAACTTGCTTCTGCCGCTTAGCACCATTAACCGCCTGAACTTATGCAGCCAAGTCCACGCAGTTTGATAGCTTCCCAATCCAAGCACCTTTTGCAATCCCTTTGCACTAACACCATTCTTTTGGGCAACCATCCACCAAATGGCATGAAACCAAATCAATAAGGGCTTGGTACTTTTATAAAAAATTGTATTATTTGTCACTGTAGTTTCTTTATGGCAATCAGAACATTCAAACCGTCCTTTGTTCTTTTTCCAGAATCGAATTGACCCACATTGAGGGCATTCAAAACCATTTGGCCATCTCAATGATACCAAATAATCAATGCAGGCTTGCTCCGATTTAAACATTTCTTCAAATTCCATTTGGTCTGCTGGATATTTCATTCCATAAAGATGAAACTTTACGGGAGATGATCAGATACCCCATATAAAACTAATTGTATTTGATCAGTTTTTTGGTAACAATACCAGCCTCCGTTCTCACGATCAGGAAAAACAGGCCCGATGGCAGATGAGATACATCGAGTTGAATGTTGCGATTCATTCCATCTACATTTTGAACTACCTTCATCCTTCTACCTTTTGTATCGCACAGTATAATAGAAACCGGTCTTGGTGATGATTCAGAAAATACCAAATTCACGTCATCTTTGAAAGGATTCGGATACACCTTAAACTGATCCGTAATGTTGAGTTCTGCAATGAATGTAGTTCCTACATTCAAAGTTCCTATTTTTAAGGGAATTGAAGCACCTGAGAGATTCCCAACAGCATCAAGGGCAACAACAGTCAATGAATAAGTTGTTGAAGGATCGAGCCCGCTTATATCAAAGCTTGTTCCACTTGAAGATCCGGCTAAAACACCATCGACATAGATTTGGTATCCGGTTACTCCCACATCGTCAGTTGCTGCCGTCCATGTAAGCTTAGTTCCTGTAGAAGTGGTTTCGCTTGCTATCAGCCATTTGGGAACTTCCGGTGCGTGACGATCGGAATTCGTTGATATTGAAATATCAAAATTGCCAAAATCTCCGTTGGAGCCATCCACCATGACATAGTAGGTTTTCCCTGCAGTCAATCCTTCTGCAGGTAAATAACTATCATCATTCGTACTACAATCATAAGGTCCTGCATCGTTAGCTGCAATCAGAGTAAATGTGCCAAAATCATTGACATTACTTACGCTGTATAAGGCCAGCTGCGTATCGAAGGTGGCCAAATCGCAGGTACTGATGTAAACTTTTCCGCCTGACGGAGCAACAAATTTAAACCATACTGAATTGTCAATCTGTTTATCACACCATCCGGTTATACAATCCAGATTCTGCTCATCCATCAATGGACGGATAGATTGTTCTGCCGCAGTAGTTGTTGCCAGCACATTGGTATATCCGCCATGTACCATGCCGTCAACCGGCAGAAGTACTGCTTTCGAAACATCATCATATAGAGGTGCTTTAGTAAGTTCATTTCGGATAAGGATATCAAAACTGCCTGTTCGGTCGGCATAACCGTCTACCACCAGGTAATAAGTCACTCCGGCAGTTAATCCTTTTACCGGAAGAAAACTATCTCCATCGGTAGCACAATAGGCAGGTCCGTCGTCGTTAGCGGCAATCAGTTGAAACGTCGTTAAATCGTTGCAACTGGTTCCTGAATAAACGGCTAGCTGCGTGTCAAAACTTGCCATATCGCAGGTTGATATCTCTGCCTCACCGCTTGCAGGAGCCACAAACTTAAACCATACGCTACTGTTCATTCTATTATCATTCCAATGGGCGTTATGAACCATGCTGTTTTCGATATCCTGAAATGTTGCACCCCGGTTCGTAAATCCTTCCTGAACAATTCCATTGGTGGGAAGTGAAATTGCATCACAAACCTCATCGTTTACCGGAGGATCGGATGGCGCAATAATATCCAAACTAAATTCCCCATAAAGATTCCAAGACCCATCAACCATCAGGTAATAGGTAGTACCAGGTTTCAGATCGGTCAGATTTAAAATACTTCCGCGAACATCATGCCCATTAGGATATTGGTTATCGGGCTTGGTTTTACGCTTATGCGAATTATCTTCAGCAGCGATTAATTTATAGCTAGCTAAATCGCTACATTCTCCAACTTCATAAACAGCCAGCTGGACACCAAAATTATCCTGATTCCAGGTGCTGATCTCTACAATTCCGCTTTCAGATGCCACAAATGTAAACCACACCGAATGTTCAACCTGACGGGCATATTGGTTGTCTGGATCATCGCTCCAACCGTCATGACCGTAATACTGCACGTATGGAGGAGCCAGTGTTTGTTCTGCGGTGGAGCTAGTGCCCCCGCTATTGCTAAATGGACCCTGTGCCAGAGCATCTGAGTCCAGGATTATGGCATTGCATGCTTCATCGTTAACCGGAGTTGGTATCGAAAGTTTGATATCGAAAGTTCCGGTTGCGCCTTTGTAGCCATCAACCAATATCAAATACAGTTGCCCTTTATCTAAACTATTTATTTTAATTCGACTGTCTAATCCACCTGAGAAAGAGATATCATCATTATAAGCTATTTTATCAAAGGAATTAAAATAACTTGTTCGATAATTTTTGAATAAAGCGACCTGAGAATCGAAAGTGGCATTCTCAACATCGATAATTACTTCTCCTTCCACAGGCGCTATAAACGCAAACCAGACCGAATGCTGGATTTGATCTTCTTTCCATCCATAAACAGGGTCGGTTGATTCCGGCATTAATTGCTGCTCGGCATCTTCAGCAGTTGCCGAATAGTTGGTGAATGATTGCGATGTACCATCGACTTTTAGAATTGTATTGAGATATGCTTTAACATTATCATTTTTGGGTCTCGGTGAGCTGAGTCGAATTCCAAAATCACTCTGAGCGCCATTGTAACCATCAACCATCAAATAAAGCGTATCGCCTACCGTTAAATTATTCAGATATATCCAGCTGCTTTTACCAAGTCCGCTTTCGGTGCAACCATTGTCGTTTGCTGCCAAAAGTTGGAAACTGTTCAGATCGTTACAATCAGTTCCTTTGTAAACAGCCATTTGCGAATCAAAACCTGCATTCATTGGTTCACAGGTACTTATTGTAATTTCAGGATTAATTACAAAAAATTTGAACCAAACAGAATTGGTAATTTCAGCCTGACCACCAGTTGTTTCAGAACACCAAGCAGTCGAACAATTAGTTTCAGGAGTTAAAATTGCTTCCTCAGGAACAGAATAGGAGTTCTTGTTACTAATCGGATTTAACGTACCTAACTCATTTACATACGTTGTTTGTAAGGTATCATTCACAGGTAAAAAAAACGCGTCGCAAACCATATTGTTTTCCGGTGCACGATTTTCATCTGTATCGCCATAAAATGCTGAAAGGAATACCGTATCGGCCACCGAAGGATCACATTCGGGTTTAAAAATGACTGCAAAATCTTCAAAAGCTGTTGGATCTGGGTATTTATTTGACACCCTCAGTTCGACGGGTCTACTTTCACCAGGATCTAATATATATTCACCGAAACCATCAATTGCTGACACAAGGGGACGATTCCTTTTATTTGGAATGCTTAAATAATAGGATCTTTCTTCCCGGATGTTTTTATTTGTCAGCATTAAGTTGAATACTACTTCTTTTCCGGATTCAATATTTGAAAGTTTTGCCGTCTTGCTTTCTTTTTGAGTATTTGGGTCTGTCACGGTAATTTCCGGCTCATCGCGCTGAAATCCACCTTCGTATGGACAACTTGTGGCACTTGCGATCTCATCTAGTCTAAAAACGGGTGTTCCAAAAACCGGATCTGCCAAAATTGCAGTCACAATATTATCTCCACCGCTATTACCCATTTGGCTATCGGCAATGGCATACTCAATCGTTTTTGAATTTTCGGTTGCTGAAGTGTTTCCATTGGAAGTCGTTGTTGAAACGGTCCATTTTTTTTCTGACGAAGCCTCAACTCCTGCACTGATCGGTCCAATTTCGACCCCTCCACTGGCAGTTACTTTTACACTCTTTGAATTTTCAAGCGATACCTCCTGAGTAATCGTTTCTGCCTTTGATTGTTTGGAGGTGAACGTTATTTTTTTCTGTCCGTCAACCCTGGGGATTTTAGTCACAGCCAGATCTTCCTTAATGTGTTTATTCAATGCAATAACATCCTGAAAGAATTTCACCTTGCTCATCTCATTGTTCTTTTCATATTGGGGAATCACAATGGTTTGTAACTCATATTCCGTTTTATTCCATTCCCCAACAATTGAATCCATTGGGTACATCAGCATCTGATTAGATGCTTGTACCTTAATATATTCATCGCCCCAATCAATTGAACTAACTGTGAATCCCATCCCATATTGATACTTGTATTGCTTGATGATAAACAGATCGCTGGCCGATTTAGTTTTGAACTCTTCATTGGCAGTAAAAGCTACTGCATAACTGTTATCGCTGCTGTTGGTTTTCGAGTATGTTTCAGATCGCTAGGAATTGACCTCTCCTCCTCCTGAAATTGGCCCCAATTTGAAACCAACACTTGCAGTAATACTCTCCGTTTCCGTATTTGAATTTGTTTTGGAATACGACATGCTTACTTCGCGTGATGTTTCATGAGAAACATTTAACTGGGTATAACTTTCATCTCCCGGTGGTTTTCTGAGGATGGTTATTAGTTCAAGTGGCCCGGGATCATTGCCTAAATATTCTTCATAACTTCCCTCTATGAGTATAGGTAGAATGAGGGTTTTTACCACTTTGTTATATTTATAATACCTAAAAATTAATAATTTGGTATATAAACTATTAGGATTGGAATATACTTTACTCCGGTCGAAACTGTATTTATACCTTTGATACACATAACAGTTCTGACCAACAGCATTACAACCGTAGGTATGCTCATATCGTGTAAGTTCTTTAATTTCACTTTCGTTACCGATGTCTCCGGTTGAAGCAACGATTTTGTCAAAAGCGAATCGCTTATCTCCATCTGTGGTGTATCCATAATCTAAATAAAAATTAATTTTTTCATTGGACATATGCGTTTTGAAAAACTTCCCAATATTTTGGTCTTTGTAGTTAAAAAATTGAGCCTGTACTTGTGCCCTAGTTGGTTCTCCTTCAAATAAGACAGGTACACCTTTCGAGCTTAAATCGGGCCCTGTTGAAATCAATGAAGTATAAGCCTGATAATCGGTCGCAACACCATCAATCTCATTAAAATACCATTTGTAGTTTAAAACAGCTGATTGTGCGTTTCCCTGATAACTGAAAAACAAGCCAAACAGGCTAAAAAAGATAATTCGGGTAAAAATTCTCATAGATCAATTTTTTAGGTGAAATGAAATATTTGAGCAATAGGCGATAAAGGATATCATCCACTAAATTGAGCGTATGAGTCAGATAAAGTTGATTATTGAACCAATATTACTGTAAAATGATATCAGAACCAGGCTTATTCGATTTTGAATGAGAACGGAAAATAAATCACTTATGATAATATAAGACAATAACATCTCTTATTCTGCATTGTTTAAGTAAATGCATTTTATATCAAATAAAAATATTAATTTTAAATTAAAGAATTGATTATCAGAAGATCCACCAACATACAAGCGGAACAAAAACCTTAGAAGGTATGAGGTACTGGTCGAAAACAAATGAACGAACACCCCAAATAGTTTGATGAAGGCCTTTCCTGTTTCTTCCAAAGTGAATGATCCAATGCAGAATGATTTGTCGGTAATTCAGTGCTTTGGGGCACCCGTATTTAAGGAGACTAAAGCACCAATAGTAGTTCGTAAAAAGGAAAAGTACATTCCTTCGAATTTCTCCTGTGAAGATCAGGTTAGAATGACTTTTGGTATCCATCAGATTTCGTTTAAACGGGCGTTCGAAAAGTAGATCGTGAAAACTGCATCGCTTATTGAATGATTTTGTTCAAATGGGGTATCCAGTCATCATCCGTGATTTTCGTAAATGATTTTATCGTATGTCACAGGCTCTGCAATAGCAGCCTGCTCAAGTAAGCGCATAAATAATAAGCCTCTACTATTTGATGACCTCCTGTTGTACCTGAACACATATTCATCTAAGTAATAACCCAACTTATTTTTATTCAAATAGCTTTGATGCGTTCCAAGCAGCCATCTTTTCAATAAAGACGCTATTCTGTGTACATTGGGCAATATTTCTTCATCTTCTTCCTTTACAACTGCCCTTTGTATTTTGTGTATATAACCCATTTTTTCTAATTATCCATCAGTAATGACTGTTGATGATGGATCAATGTTCTTTTTAATAATTTCTTTTAAGCTTTTTCCTGATGCATCCTGTATCTTTTCAAGTCTCACTCTACCGGTTTTCGACCTTTAACTTCAACAGCCATCAACTTAAATTCTCTGTCATAAACATTTCTTGTGTTTCTCATATCTGTAAAATTAAGAATTATGAGCTTAACTAACTGTACATACAAATGTAGCAAGTCCATATCACCAATTGATCAATTGGCTTCCGTTTAACCCAATTGTTTTGCACAGCATCAAATAGCCTGTCGCATTCTGTCATTACAGACACTAATATTTTATGCTTTATTCCAATGCACCTGTACGCTATTTAACTACGATCATTTTTTTAGTTTGAGTACTTTGATTATTTATCTTCATCTTATAAAAATAGAGACCTCCTGAAATTTGATTGCCCTTGCGATCATTTGCATGCCAAACAAGACCATGTTTTCCAGCCTTAAATTGTTGATTCACTATTTGAGTAACCTTTTGACCGATAGGATTGTAAACCGAAATTTGAACTTGTGCCAATTTGCTTAACTCGAATGGGATGGTGGTTTCCATTGAAAATGGATTCGGATAATTCTGTTTCAATGCATAGGTATTTCGAACGCCATATTCTAATTCATCGAGTCCTACTTTTTTATCAAATACAGCAGTGATTTCTTTATCGCCATCAATAGCAATTTCGATGGGATTTGTCGTTCCTGAAATGTCTCCCTTCCACTCTACAAATTCGTAACCGTCATCGGCTTGGGCACTGGCATTAACTAAAGTTCCATACACATAAGTTTCACTTTCGGGACTTAAGATAACAGAACCATTTTCGGCATTCACCGTAATTGTATGCAGCGTTGCCTGATGAAAAGTTGCCGTAATTTCTTTGTTGCCATCCATGTAGATGTAGCTTGGGTTTTCGATTCCAGTCAGGTTGCCGCCCCAGAATGTAAGCATGTAGTGTTCGTCGGGCAAGGCTGTTACCAGAACATTCGATCCTGCGGGGTAGGAATCCTTCTCGGGATCTATTGTTAACGACCCATTGGCAGAAGAACTCAATGTTAAGGTATATGTTTCCGGTTGAATTTCAGCTAAAATAGGACTTACTTTGATTGCAGATATTTTAGGGTTTTCAACTATTTTGCCAAAAGAGATGTTAAGTTCCTTGTCGACAACAGCAACCTTAAACTTTTTATTGTAGGCTGCAAATTTACCAGCTTCAGCAAAAATATCAAGTTCAGAAATAAGCACATCATCTTCAATTATTACATCAAATACACGATTGTTGGGTGCATTTTGAAAAATTTCGGCAAACATTAAAGTCACTTCATACATTCCATTTTCCATTGGAATATTATAAGAAATGCCTTCTCCATATTTTTCGCTTTGGTATAAGGCATCATCATCAGTTCCTGAGATTGGTTCATCTGTCGAGTATGTACCTCCTGAAGTATTGTCTTTTGAGTAGCTTGTCCCATCAGCAGCGTTAAAAGCATCACCACCACAATTAATTGCATAAGTTCCAGAGCCATTTCCTGCATAGAAAAACCTTGCATTGACCGTTTTGTCAGCATCCATGGTAATGGTTGCAGGGTAAGTACTACCAAAAAGCTCACCGCCCCATTCTCCAAAATAATAAACGGTATCTGATTTCGGGATAAGAGTAACAATAATTCCGTTGTTATATGTCCCTCCCGGTGGATCCAGTATTACCTGACCATATTGTGCAGTAACATTGAGATTATATGTTTCAATGGATGTGAAGCTAGCGGAAATATCTTTATCGCTATCCATGGTAATGGTGATTGGATTCACGGTACCGGAAAGATCACCTTCCCAGGCATCGAAGCCCCATCCAATATTACCATGCGCTGTTACCGTAACCTCCGAACCTATTGGCCACTCATCGAGTGGTGGATCAAACGTAAAAGTACCATTGGTAGCCGTTGCAGAGATAGAATAGGAGATAACGCTAAAATTAGCCGTAATTTCTTTATCACCATCCATGATAAGTGTTGCTACATTTTCGGTTCCATTCAGATCGCCACCCCATCCATCAAATTCATAACCTTCAATGGGTGTTGCAGTAAGTGTAATCTCGTTGGATGCTCCTGATATTGTATCAAGAGCAATTTTACCACTTGTAGCAGTTCTGATAAGGGTATGGCCAGTGGAATGGATCGTATCGCATAATCTAAATGTCATATCCTGAATGAAACTCGTCTCAAACTTTTCAGGGTTGTTCAAATAGTCTGCATCCACATTTTCACCGTCAATTTTGACATTGTCAAAGACCCAGTATTCAAGAGGTGCATTTTCTTCTCCTTTAATTGAGGGTATTGATCCCCAGGTATGAGGGTATTGAAAGTTGATGTCTTCAAAACGAACACCCTTCAGGTTTCTTTCGCTTGTTCCCAGCAATGTCCTTTGGGGAAGTGGGTCTTCAATGTTTATTCCCCTAAAAACAAGGTGTTGTCCGGTGTTGTTCGTTCCGTTTGAATAGGTATTTTCTCCATTGTTGCCTCCTCCTCCAATCACTGTACCATTTTTTGAAAATACTCCACGGGTATAGATGATATCAATATCCTCAACGAGGAGATCCTTTGGTAGTTCAGACTCCATATAGTCTCCCCCTCGTTCACTCATGAATCGATCGCCTCGAAATGGAGCGCCATTAACATCGGCCCAAATTACACATCGGCGAATAGCCATCCCGTTAACGTAAAAAGCATCATCTTGAAGGCGAAGAAAGCAGTCTTCGATGTAACCGTTTCCATAAACCACCATTCCATCAGTATTCACACGCCAGCCAATCATTTTTATCCATTTTATATAATTGGGACTATAGTCATCCCGGTTATACCCTATTAAGTATATTCCGTGTTCGGCCTGGTCGGCTGAGGTAATGCCTTCAACAACAACGTTTCGTGGGTCAGATACTTCAAAAACGCGAAGTAAATCGTGGCTAATATTTTTCTCATTGTATTCTTCAGGCCAATCGTCCCAATGCGGTCTTTTGGCACCGCTAATTGTACCGTGACCAAATAATCGAATGTTTTCGAATGTTTTTCCAAACCACCCTGTTGGATCTTTATCGTTAAAATTACCGTAAACAATTGCATCTCCGGGTATGTAATATTGCCGATTACTGTTTATCTTGTAAACATCTTCCGGCCGCCATTCGCGCTCATTCCCGTTTTCATCAACTGACATATTATGAATGCCAGGCATGAAGTAGAGTGTTGTCCATGTGCCGTCATCTTCTGGAATCGGATCGCCCGGGTTCACTTTCTTCACACCAACTCCGTCGGGATCCGGCTTGTCTGTAATGAATGGATTGGCGAAGATAGTTACAGCATGTGCACCATCCTTTTCATTTGTGTAGGGAAAAGCCTTGCTGTTATTCCAGCTGTCAGGGATTGCCCGGGGGGCATTCCGTGAATCCAATTGCCCGTCAATGTCGATGGCCACCTGTGCTGGATTGCTCATGGTCACATAAACGTCTCCATCAATTATTTCACATGATTCTACCTTTCGGGCTGGATGAGGAACGGCTGCGGTGATAGGGCCTGAGGGAGCCCCCTCTTTTTCAAGACGTGTTATTTTTACAACAATGGGGGTGTTCGGATCCAGCTCAAAATTACAGTAGGTGTGGGACCAACTAGCTATGAACTTCCTATAGTAGGCCTTCCCCGCATTTGGATCATCGGCATCAGGGCATTTGGTAAACCAGGCGAATGGTGTTTCCCAATTCGTGACATTTTCTAAATTTGTTGCGTTCAACTTACTCACCTTCTGCACTTGGTATGTGTAATAAGGAGAAGGATCCAAGTCGGGTACTTCTGGATAAACATGGAAATTCCCTTCAGGGGGAAGTTCAATCTCATTTTCCAAAAGGCTAAATTGAAATTCACCTATATTCAATACTCCACCATTAACAGGTTTGGTATAGTCCTGAAAATTCATATATACATTATGGACTCCACTAACAGTTTGCGAAAGGTCACATTCATAATCCATGAAATTAATTGAACTGTCAGGGTATAAAAATGAAGTGCCTGTGTGGTGAAAATACACATGACCGATAGTCTGACCATTATCTGCATCAAGTCGCAGCTCTACTTCGCCTCCTGAGCCAGCAGAGGCAGCTTTGATAGAAAAATGATTAGCACCATCACTAAAATCAACACTTTTTATTTCCTGCCAGGTATAACCTTCGGGAGTTTGCGCCTGAAGTAGGTTGGCAAAAAATAGAATACTTAAAATGGTTCCAAAATGTTTTAAAGTTAGCCTCATAATATTGATTGGGTTCAGTCGCATTAATCTGACTTGAAGTTAAAAATAACTTTTAAAAATATATTATGCTACCAAAGAATGGAATGTTTTATATGTATTCGATTTCGGATTTATGATCTGATTCTTTCTAATGATATTAACTACTTCTATTCCTGCCAAAGTTCGTTGAGCTGACTGAAAATCTTTAAATCCAGTACTGATGGTTATTCTTCTTTTAATATTACGATGATCCTGTTCGACAATGTTGTTCAAATATTTGCACTGTCTCCAGTTTACATTCTTAAAATTTCTCCTGTTGAATGTCTTGATTCCCTCTTTATTTGCTCCACTCTTATCGATATTTATAACACGTGGGATACCATTGTTCCCAATGGCTTTATTTAAAAAATTCTGTGCTGAACCCTTCATTCTACGCTTGGTTAACAAGAAATCTATTGTATTTCCATGCTTATCCACAGCTCTATACAAGTAACGATCTTTACCGCCAACTTTAATGTAAGTCTCATCCATTCTCCAACTACTACAGACTTGTCTTTTCCTTCGATGCATGTTAGCTTCAATCATTGGCGTAAACTTATAAACCTATCTCTGAATAGTGGAGTGATCAACCTTTACCCCTCTAATTGAAAGCAATTCTTCTACATCTCTGTAGCTCAACGTGAATCTTAATTTAAAATAAACGGCTTGAAGAATTATTGCTTTGGGATAGCGGTGGTGCTTGAACATCTGATCTGTGTTTTAGTGGAAGGGTGAAATTAACAATTATTGCAAATTGGACTAATTAATGCGACAAAACCAAAGAAAGAAGTATTGAACTGGTATAACAATTATCCACACGATGTAGATAAGAGTGTATACTCTTCTGGGATTTTTAAGGTTCTGTCGCATTAATCTGACTCTTTCTGATGATATTTACTACTTCAATTCCTACCAAAGTATAAGGTGGGCATCACAATAATTTGTTGGGTAGGAACCTAATTTTGTCAATCCTGACAAAACTAAACATCAACAAAACACCATTGAAAAAATAGTTGTCTGTAGTGCTAAAGGTTGCAAAAAATGCAGTATTCTGTATTTTTATCTATTTGAATATCCGATTTCAGATATGAATGTACTTATAAATCAGTATGTAAGACCAAATTGCCAAAGAGGAATCGTGTTCAAAAATCCGAATTCAATGTCATCTTTTGCGATAAAGGCTTTATCAATACCTTGAATTTGCTTCTGTCCTTTATTTTTTCCTCCTACTTCAAATGTGTAATCACCAATCTGAAAATCTGCAATTGGAGATACCATTACGTCATGCTTTACTCTAAGTTGATTCAAAAAAAACGTTTCTCTTATGTTTCCTTTATTTGAATTATCATTTGCTAAACTATAAATTAGATTAGTATTGTCTAAATAAATTTTATAGACTTTGCCTAATCCTTTTATTCCACCAGTAGCGTCTCTTAATTGAGCAATCATTCCGGCTTCCTCAATAAACAGGCAATAATCGGCTATATTGTTCCTACTCGCCGAAAGTGCGCTGGCAATGCTAAGCATATTGGGTTTAAACGGTACACTTTTCGCGATAATGGCCAGCAATTGCTTTAATTTTCTTCCTGTTGACACATTCATTTCTGCATATAACGGTATATCTGTTTCTAAGGTCTGGATCACAATCTGTTGTAGCTTAAGCTCAAAGTTTTCTTCCATCGCAAAAGGATAGTAACCTCTTCTTAAATAGTCGAAAAACAAGGGAAGAGGATGAGGGATTTCGGGAATTTCCACCTTAAGTTCCAGTATTACTTTTAATGAATACGCCCTAATGGATATTTGATGAAAAAGCTGTAAATACTCCCGGAAAGACAAGCCTTGCATTTTGTACATAACTGCTCTGCGACTTAAATCTGAGGCTCCTTTTTTGAGATCCAAGACAGATGAACCGGTAAATACTACATTTAATTCCGAGTGATAATCGTAAATTAGCTTCAGTTCTTTTGCCCAGTCTTTATATTTATGAATTTCATCAATAAATAGATATTTTCCGCCCTGTTTTACAAAAGTACCAGCCAAATCAATCAGCTTGTTATCGGCAAAATAAAAATCTTCAGCTGTTACATAAAGTGTGTCTGAAGGATTCAAGTTCTTTTTAATATGCTGTAAAACCAAAGTAGTTTTCCCTACTCCTCGTGGTCCGGTAAGTCCAATCATTCGATTTTTCCAGTTTATATCAGTATAAACATAGCGGAAAAAGCTACTATCTGTCTCCTTCAGAAGTTTCTTAAACTGTTCCAGTAATTTGTCCATAGTAGTTTTTTTAGCAAAGATAATCATATGCACTTAAATGGTGCATATATTGATCGATTTCGCACTATTGAAGTGCAATTTAATTTTAAACGATTCTGTCTATAAAAATTAGTAGTTGTACTGGAGTGCCCTTTTAACGTGCCAATTTGCTGCAAAATGCAGTGTTTTGTGCATGTTGTATTATGTAGCACCCTGACATGCAGGCATGTAGATTTGAGTTCTATTCACTGGCAGTAAAAAGGTCATCGGTTCGATTCCGATATTCTCCATAAGATGGGATTATGTTTAAATAGCGAATGCTAACTACTACGGTGAAACATAAAGCAACTATACTTACAAACACAATTTCAATCACATAGTTATAAACTGCCGAACATTTCATCCGATTACGAATGTTTGATAAATTTAACATTTTTCAAAAATTAGGAGTAATCTATTACAACATTCAATGAGTATTACCAATTATTTGAGTTCAGCATGGTGCTATAAGCAGCTATTTCGAACTGGGTTTATGAAGGATTTAGAATACTGCATTTGCAAATTCGATGATATTTTATCTATTTGCCTTATAGTCAATTAGTAAAGAAGAATAGGAACTTCAGCCTTTCTGTAGTTTCATACCATTTAACAGTTTCATTTTTGATTTCTTTTTGAGAACAAGCATTTGAGAAAATTGCAGAAATCGACAGTATGAAAATATGAATAATATGGTTTTTCACCTTACCAATTGATTCGTTGAGTTACTTTTCACCCTTCAATCTCAATCAATCAATAGTTCGTTAAAAAACATATTAAATAATTGATAATTAGCAAAATAAGTTGCCAAAATATTTTTATATTACCCTGGTAATCAGTATCATAATAGATGTTTACCACAATATTATTAAGGTGACTACCAAGGGGATTAATATCTATAAAACGCAAATAGAGAGCGTGTTATAAAAAATGTCAAATATCAATACATGGAAGAAAAGCTTTGTAACAGAGACTTTTATCCTCTTGTTATGTATCAAAGGGCGAATCAATTTTTTGCAATTGGCTCGTTATGGAAAACATAAAGAACAAAGATACCGACAACAATTTGACAAACCATTTGACTTTCTAACTTTCAACAAAGAACTCACTTTAGCTAATGGTAGTGGAGAATATGTTATTGCATTCGACCCTTCTTATATCAACAAATCAGGCAAGCATACACCCGGTGTGGGTTATTTCTGGTCAGGATGTGCCAGTCGGGCAAAATGGGGACTGGAGATTGGCGGGTTGGCGGCAATCGATATTGGCAACCATACAGCATTCCATTTAGAAGCAGTACAGACTCTTGTTGACAACGATTAGACTTTGACCGACTGGTATGCTAATGTTATTTCATCTCGGGCATCAGAATTAATGTCTCTGTCAAAATATATCGTAGCAGACGCATGGTTTTCGAAACACTCATTTATAGACCAGATAACAAAAATAGACATGCATGTAATAAGTCGGTTAAGAGATGATGCTGATTTACAATACTTATACAATGGCAAGCCTACAGGGAAACGTGGTAGGCCTAAGAAATTTGCAGGAAAAATAAACCATTCCAATATTGATATGGACTATTTTACCCCAGTGTCAGAAGATAAAGATGCTGTTGTTCATTGTGCCATAGTTTATTCAAAGGCATTAAAGCGAAACATCAATTTGGTACATGTGCTTTACTGCAATGGGAAAGGAAAGAAAAAACACAAACTTTATTTTTCAACCGATGTTAACCTTGATGCGCCATCGATCTTAAAATATTATCAAAGTCGTTTTCAGATTGAATTTCTTTATCGCGATGGCAAACAACATACAGGGCTAAATGATTGCCAGGCCAGAAGCGAAAATAAACTGAATTTTCACTTTAATGTATCGCTGACCGTAGTTAATATTGCCAAAATAACACACTGGTTAAGCATACCCAAAGAACAACGAAAGGCGTTCTATATGACGGACATTAAAACAATTAACAACAATACATTACAACTAAATTTATTTTTTGACAAGTTTGGTATTAATCCATACTCTGCAATAAATCAAAAGAAAGCCAGAGAACTAATATATTATGGAACTATCGCTGCTTGATTATTTAACGAACTATTGGTCAATAAAAGTGGCAAATAAACCAAAAGAGCAATGAGCGAAAATAACAAGCCTCCCATTGATCCTACTGCAAACGAAAACCAAAACACCTCGTTTTGACCATTCCACACAAAAGGAATTAAACCCATTACGGTAGAAATTATGGTTAACATTATTGGAATAATTTTATGGTTAAATGCTTTGACATACATTTTTAATCTTCCACTTTTTCGGCCTGTCTTTAACAGTTGATTGTAATCATTTATGATATATAAACCTGCATTCACCACAATACCACAAAGCAAGATAAATGAGGCAAATCCTCCTTGGTCGAAATTAAAATCGAAAAGATAAAAGGTGAGAAAAACACCAATGAACGAAATGGGTATCATTCCGATAATGGCCAGTGGTTGTCTTAATGATTCCAATAAAATTGAACAAATAAAATAAATGATACCAATGACCAGAAAAATAAGGTAATACTGTTTTTTATCATTTTTATTCCACCAACCTTTATAATTCTCTTCTCTTACACTATAACCCAATGGCAAATGCGCTTTTAATTCATCAATCTGTTTGTCTTTCACCAGTTTCGATAAGGCACTTGGGCCAATAAAATTGTAAGCAACAACAAGCTGATATTGCTGGTTCTTTTTATAAATTTCATTTCCTGTTTTTCTTTTGTCGATACTTCCAAGGCTTGCCAGTTTTAATTGTTTATCACCAATAGTCACCGGTTGGTTGTTTAAGTCCCAAACATTAAAATCATTAATTTTATTGGAAACCAACGTAACCTGTTGCAATTCTCCATTTTGAAAGACAGGTTTAATGTTTGATCCGAAAAGTTTATTTTTAAGAAATACATAAAAGTCATTGAGCTCTATATCGTTTAAGGCAAGTTTTTCGGCATTAAACCCGAGGTAATACTCTTGCAAAGTTTTAACATTCCACCCTGTAGAGCCAGCTATTCCAAGATCCTGAACTCGCTCATTTTTCGACAATTCAGCACCTAGCTTTTCAGCAAAAACATACAATTGCTCATAGTTGTATCCTTCTAAAACGATATTGTTATTTTTATATCCACTATTCAAGGCATTTGAAAAACCCCGGCCAACACCCCAAACGCTCCAATCGAGTCCACCTAACTGTATCGACTTTGAGGTTAATTCTTCTTTCAGGTAATACGGGAAACCAGTAAACTCATAAGCTTCTTTAAAATGAATTACAAGTGATCCGTACTGAGCATTGTATATTGAGGTTTGAAACAACTCAATTTCGTCGAAGCTGCTGATCATGTTTTCCATTTTCTTAATGGCTTCATTCAATTGCTGAACCGTACACCCTTCGGGCATTACACCCCTAATATACAGTTTCGTTTTGGCGGGTTCGGCATAAAACGAGTTTTCAAATACATTTTCGGTAAACAACCTGAGTGTTCCCCCCATAGCTTTAGACAATACCGGCTTTGCTTCACTCTTAAACCATTCGGAGCCAAAGGTTTTATTGTAATTAACAGCCCAGGCCGTATCGTTCTCAATGGTGTCGGGCAACCAATGAACAGGTACGCCAAACCCCAAAATAAATAGCAGTACAAATACCCATCGAAAGCGTTTACCAAAGCGGATTGAATGAACATAAAAATTAATCAGACCTAATGTTCTCCGTTTTATCCGAATGGATTTAGGGCTGTTTTTAATTATGAAAGGGAATTTATCGAAAAGAGCAGGTATGAAAAACAAGGCCACCAACAATGATACAGAAAGATTAATAATAATGACCAATGAAAAATCGATAAGATTGGCGCGCTGATCTTCGCTGAGGAAAAAAATGACACTTAATGCTCCAATGGTCGTTAATGTTGCCGCTAAAATGGCAAGAAAAACCTTCAAATTCCCACGATGTCGCAATTGATCAATCATGATTATACTGTTGTCGATGATCATTCCAAACGATACCGTAATGCCAGCCAGTGCATAAAGGTGAATTTCAATTTTAAACAGGTAATAAAAGATACATGCAATGAGCAAATTGGCAGTAATGCTAGCTAAAATAAGAAATAGGTAACGTGATTTCCGACTCACCAGAAGGACAAACAACATCAATATTACCATGGAAAATATTGTACGCAATCCAATTTTGTTGATTTCCTTGTTAATGTATTCGGTAGCATCGTATGCCAACGACATTGAATAGCCTGAGGGCAATTGTTGCTTCAATTGCGAAATGGTCTCTTTTATCGACTTTATCAGTGTGATATTATTTACATCGATTGTTGGATAAACCAGTATATTAATTGCATTCAATCCATTGATGCGGTGGTATGACGAGGGGCTTTGTTCTTGAAACCTAACAGTTGCAATATCACCCAAATGTACAATTCGTTGTTGCACTTTTTTAATGGGGATTGAACTCCACACCAATGAATCGGGTGATGATATTTGTAACTGTACCCTAATGGGTTTGGTGTTGTTTTTAATGCCATTCACGATGTCGATTAGCCCCAAAATTTGATGGCCGGTATAATTGTTAATGGCTGTTGTTATTTCATTAGCACTTATTCCGAGGATGTTTATTTTATCTGAATTGAAAGTAATTTGCCACTCAAAAGGAGTTCCACCATAAACATTTACATCGTGCACCCCATTCACCAGGGCTAATTTATTGGCAATGTTTTTCTCGGAATATTTCTGGATTAAAATGGGACTTGCGCTGGCATTTATGGTATACACCAAAACCGGTCCTTTGTTATCTTCTTCGGTATTGGTCATTCTGATTAATGGAAACGAAACGCCCGTGGGAAAATCGGGATAAATTTGACGAACTAAAGTGGCCATTTCAAATCGGACAGCATCGGTATTTATATTTTTTTTGAACTCAATTGAAACTTCGCCTCCACCTTTAAATGATTTTGATGAAATGTTTTTTATTCCTTGAATTTGATTGAACACTCCTTCGAGCTTTGAAGTAATCTCCTGCTCAACCACCCTTGCCGACGCATCTTTCCAATAAAAGCTAACCTTGGTTTGAGGCAATGCAGTTGTAGGATTCAGCTTTACATTTAAAAGAGGAATTAAGCTTCCACCCACAATCATTAACATCACAAAAATGACAATAACAGAGAAAGTCGGAAACAAGCTGTTTTTATTCTTCATATGGGTTTTAAAATTTCAGTTTTAGCTTACCTCATTCCAATTCTTATTTTTCAATGAGCACTTCAAAGTCTTTCTTTAAAGCTTTGTTGGCAACAAAATCATACAAGGTGTATTCCTGCACCTCGTAAAAATATTGCCAATAAGTTGCCAGGCTGCTGATGTATTTTTCGCGCGCTTGCTGCCTGGCTTTCATGGCGCTGGTAAGCCTCAAAACATCGGCTTTACCCAACAAAAAATGTTTTTTTGTAAGTTCGTACGATTGTTGTGCAAGGGTATCGGCTCTAGCTGAACTGGTAACAACGTTGGCTTGTAAATTAAAGTCGATTACTTTGAGCTTTACTTTTTGTTCAAAATCGAGCAATGCTTGTTTCACTTCAATATCAACCACTTCTTTTTGCTTGCGGGCCATTTGCTTTTGCCCCTTCCGATCGCCCCAGTCGAGTACCGGAATGCTAACATTCATGCTCACCATTTGCTGATCAAGTGGATTTTGATAGGCCTTATCTAAACTAGCCGATGTTTGATTAAAACCGTAACTCATACGAATATTAGCATTAAAGCGTGCATTTTTCTCTGTTTCGTCTAATGCCATTCCAGCCTCCAGCCCTTTCTGTTTTAAGTTTAAAATTTCGGGATTTAAGCGCTGTGCATATTCAAAAGCACTTTCGATATCAATTTGTAAATTATTCAGAATATTTGGTATTACCGGTTCAATTTCGTTGCCTCCGTTTATCCCTAAAAATGAAACCAGATTAAAACGCGCTTTCTCCAAATCTTTTTCAGCCTGAGCCCTTTCAATTTGAGAATTGAATTTACTCAATTCTAAATCGAGTAATTCTTCATGTTGAATAGAAGCAATCTCGAAACGAAGGGACCCTGTTTTAAATAAAGTATCGGCTGCAATTACGTTACTCGATGCAATTGAGTGGTGCACTTTTGCCAGTATGAGGTTAAAATAGAGCGTTACCGTTTTGAGGTTGGTTTGTTGTACCGACAGAATATAATTTTGCTTTGCTTTTTCGAACTTTAGGGGTGAAATTTTTTTCTCCCATTTAAAGCGATTGAATCCAAACAGGGGTTGATTGAATCCAATACGAATGGGGGTTGTACTCCATGAATTTAAGTTTTGCTCGTTATAATTCTGTAATCGATAAATATCGGAACTCAGAAAAACTTCCCCCCCGGTTGCTAAAATATTTTGTGTTAAACTCAATTCCGAATAGGCACTTAATGTTTTTTGTTCCCTGTAAATTTCCACATTGTTTTCAAAATCGTAT
>JAQIBQ010000173.1 GCA_027859005.1 Prolixibacteraceae bacterium
CATTGAAAATAAAGAATTTTTTATTGAAGATGAAAAGCATGAAGAACCAACAGAAACGAATATCAAAAATGAGGAACTTGATGAAACAGAAGAAAGCGCAATCCCTGAAACAAAGTCTACGATTGAAATCAATAAAAACAGATATGTAATAGGTATTGATTCAACAAAAAATGCCAGCGGTGAAACTGATAACAAAAACAAGATTGCTGATCAACCAAACTCAAAAAAACCAAAAAATGATAAGATCGAAACTAAACAGAAAGGAATTGAAACTCACAAAAAGATGGGTTACAAATATCCTGAGCCTCAAATTATCGACAGTACAATTTTTATTGAATTGAACCGTGAAGAATTTGAAAAATTTGGATTTACAATTCAAGACAACTCAATTGAACTATCATATAATCATGGTAATATGAAAATATTTATCGAATACATTGATGGCCGCTTAACTTATAGCAGATTGCATAGTCTTCATGCACCAAAAAAAGATTCAACCTGTAATTTTCAAAAAAACCATACTAAAATATCGCCAGAAGACATCAATGTGGGGCTTTATTTAATGGGTATTACTAACGATGAAGGTAGGAATTTGTTTAAGATTCGAATCCAAGAATCAACATTAAAAACTTGGGTTTCAAAAAAATTCTTGGGTAATTGTAGAACAGTTTTTCCAATTGTAATGAAGAAGAATACATTTGGTAATGAACCTAAAGAAGATATCGTCTTTTGGTTTTTACCAACAGATGAATTCTTTAACCACCTGCCACAAAACATAGGTGAAGATCTATTGGCTGAGTATGATTATATTAATGCCGAAGACAAATCAACCCTCGAAAAACCCGAATGTAAATACTTCGATGAGTGCAAAAACACACTGGATGTTTCCAACTTTAAAGTGTTCCCCAACCCTGCCAACAGTAATGCAACCGTAACTTTCATGCTTAACGAAACTATAAATGGAAAAATTTCCTTGGTTGATTTGGCTGGTCGTGAGCGACAGGTGTTGCAGCCCCAAACCACACTATCATCGGGCAATCATCGTTTCGATTTGGATGTGAGTGATGTTCCTGAAGGTATTTATCTGATTACGCTTTATTCCGATAAAGGTATTCAAACACAGCGGTTTATTATAAGTCGATAAAAAGAATATGGAACGCGAATGACACGGATTTGGAAGATGATCACAGATTTTTTTTCTGTGTTTATCCGCTTAATCAGCGTCATTCGTGTTCCAATATGTTATTCCTGCTTAAACTGCAATAAGATATCGATAAACTCGGTATCGGCTTCACCCGATTTAATATTTTCACTATCCCAAAAGTAGATGCCAAAATCGCCTTTGTATTCCCAGTTACACCATGCAACTTCGTTCTGTTCCAACACTGTAATCAAGTCGGAATAATACTGAAGTCGAGCTTTACGCGGAACGGTTGGCATACATCCAAATTCACCACAAAAGAGCTGTAGATTTAGCGAATCGGCAAAATCAATTCCCATTTTAAAGCCTTCTAAAATGCGATCGGGTCCCCAATTTTCACGTGCTTCTTGATAAAATTGAAAAGTACCTTCATCGGTTGAATCAACATTTGCATTGTATTCTTCTTCACTAATTATAGGACCAGGATAATTTACATCTCCAACATAATTTTCCAATGGAGTCCAGTTTGCTGTGTAATGTGTAAACAACATTGGTGAATAGGTATGAAAACTAAGAATGATGTTTTTATCCTCTTTGGGTAATTTCAAATATTGCAAGTTGGGTGCAATTTGCCACATGTTGGCCCCAACTACAATCACCCTGTTTGGTTCATTTTTGCGAATTTCAGCAATACCTCTATTAATAAGTTTGTTCCAATCATCGTGCTCAGGTGCTACTGCTTCGTTCATTAATTCATAGGCAACTTTTGAAACAGGATAATCTTTCAATTCAGCAGATAATTGTTTCCAGAGATCTACAAACTGATCTTGTGCTTCAACATCGGTCCAAAGCGTATTATGCCCACCTTCATTCGAGGCATTAAAGTGATGAGATCTTATTGTATGCAAATCTACAATGGCATTTAAATCGTATTTTTTGCACCACTCCAAACATGCATGAAGATACTCAAACGCTTCTTCAACTTTATTTCCATCTTCATCCCACAATTCAATTTCATCTACAGGAATTCGCACATGATCGAAACCAGCTTCACTGATAAATTGAATGTCTTTTTCATTGACATAGGTGTACTTTTCTTCCCAGCCAAAATCTTGCGATAGCCAATGACTAAGATTTGTGCCTCTTTTGATTTCAAATCCTGCGGGGTTTTTACAAGTACTTATGGGTTTTTGTTGACATGACATAAACAAAATAATTGCTATAAGTGAAATGGATTTTAACACAATTTTGTGGTTCATAGAAGTAGATATTATATTTTAAGCAGCCTAAGTTATAAAAATAAACACATTTAAATGGCCTATGAATGGTTAGAAATTTCAACCATTATTTGAAAAAACTGTTTAAATTTTATCCATCAGTTTAATTATGAAAACAAAACTTAAACAGATTCTAAAAAGTTAGACAGGCAACTTAAATTTCATGGTTACTTCACCGGTTTCTTTATTGACTTCAATCTTTTGATCTTCGATATTTATATCTTTTCCTGTACTCATTTTAAATAACCCGGCAAGAAATTGCATCCCGTTGTTCATTACCTGTTCGATTTCTTCGGCTTTGGGTTGTGAAACGTGCTTGTTGTTTTCTGATACTTCATTCACGGGCAGTACATCAACATCTTCTATAACATCAACTTCGTTTTCAACAATGGTACCTTCAATAACAGGTTCTGAATCTAATTTTGCTTCCTCTTCAAAATCTTTAGCTTCGAGTTCAGTGTTATTAATAAATTCTTCGAGTTGTTGAATAAACTGTGATCGTCCTTTCGATGAGAAATCAACAAAGTCTGTATCTGCACTTACGCTTAAAACACCATCAAATAAATTCTGTTTAATTAAAAGGCCTGTAGCAATTTGTTCTTCAATTGATTTTCGAGAAATAAAATTGAAAATAGTAAGCTTGTTACTTTTCTGTCCTATTCGGTCAATTCGCCCAATACGTTGATTTTTTTTAGCCGGATTCCATGGTAATTCAAAGTTTATTAATGTATCGGCAACTTGCAAATTTAATCCAGAACCACCTGCTTCGGTCGAAAGAAAAATTTTACAATGATCGTTGGTTTCAAACTTTTTGATTAGTTCGCCCCTCAACTTAACCGGTATTTTACCATTTAATTCGGTGAATCCAATATTGTGTTTTCGAAGCATTTGACCAATAAGTTTATGCACTTTTACCCATTCAGAAAAAATGATGATTTTACGATTTGAATTTTTTATGTCCAGTTGTTCAAATAAAATATTTTCTAGTTCATCAAGTTTTGGCGATTCGTTAGTTTCATCATCAATCAAATAGGTAGAATCGCAAACCATACGCATTTTAGCTAAAAGCATTTGTAGCTTTTTCATATCGTATGGAGTTAGAAATTTCTTTCTTATAATTTTTCCTATTCCTGAAGCAAACGACGAATGGAAATCTGACTGTAATTGAGTTAAGTTTACTGGCACATTAATTTGCTGAACATTGGGAAGTTGTTCTAAAACTTGCTTTTTTTCTCTTCTTATTAAAATTGGTTCAAGTTTTTTATGCAGCTTTTGCAAATCGTAATACCCGTTTATTTTATTGTGTTTGTTGGGATCGAATAAGCAATGTTGATAGGAGAATTCCCAAAGAGGACCCAAAAAATGAGGATCCAAAATATTTACGATTGAGAAAATATCGATCAGTTTATTTTCAATAGGAGTACCTGTAATTACCAGGGTATGTTTAATGTTAACCTTGTTAATTGCGTTGGCCGTCTTTGTTTCATAATTTTTTACCTTTTGAGCTTCATCCAAAATTATAAAATCGATATCGGCTTCATTAAGCAATCGATAATCGCGTAGAACTGTTTCGTAATTTAATATTACAAAATACTCTTCTGACTCAGAATATAGTTTCATCCGCTCATTGGGATCACCTTGAATGATAACGGCTTTTTCGTTGCTAAACTTCTCAATTTCTTTTTTCCATTGTGCTTTTAACGAAGCCGGGCACACAACCAGCGTACGTGTAAAACCAAAATATTTCTTTTTTAGTACTGCAATAGAAATAGCTTGAAGTGTTTTCCCCAAGCCCATTTCATCGGCAATAATTGCATATTTTTTAAAAAGGCTAAACTCAACTCCTTCTTTTTGGTAAGGATACAATTCGGCATTAATACTTTCGTATGAAGGAGTGTTTTTCTTTGAAATTTGTGTTAAAAGTTTTTGCTCATAAGCACTTTCAACTTTATCTCTAACTTCGGGCCTAATTTTTATAGAAGGTACACTTTCTGCTTCATCAAATAAATTGAGCAGATCAAATAAACCAGAATCATCAATATATTCTTTGTTTTTAAAATATTTCGAAATAATTCTCTCTTCGTTGAGTGATAGCTTATATGGATAAAACCAGGTTACTTTGTAATCATTAAGCGGATCACAAAATATTTCCACAAAAGGAAAACGTTTGCTCATTCTGCCAAGCAATCCTGTATTATCTTTTAGCTGGCTAAAAGCATACATTATGTGCTTTGTAGTTCCTAATTTATTTTTAGCAGCATCGGTACTATCGCTATATCCAATTTCATTTTCAAAATCGCGAAGAAAAATCCGATACTTTATTCCATTTTCATTGGTTAATACATGATCGCCATAAATATTTTTTGCCCATTTAATTTTGTATTCTGCTTTATCTGCTCTCTGCCTACGCTCTTTTAATACACGTTTTATCATTCCCTCACGTGTATACTGCTTATGTTCTTCGTGAGAACGAGGATCGAGTACATGTAACTCATTTTCAACTTGTAATAAACAAGCATAGGAATAACGATTCCAACCTGCAAATTCTGAAGCTGTTTTAGGGAAAATCGTTTTATCTTCTTCAAAAAGAATTGAAAATTCAATTGGCTGTTCCAATGATGAATCATAAACTATAAGTTCAAAGCAATTGAGTGATTGCGATAAAATCTGGCATTCGCCATTATTATAAAGAATTTCTCCCAACACGATTTCTTGCTCATCAATATGCTTGGCTATTTCTTCTTTTTGAGTAATTATAAGATTCTTCAGTTTCATAGTGTTTGCTTGATCTTAGAGTTTGTACTTAACAAAAATAGCATTTGCTGAAAATATAATTTCATTTTATGTCCTAATTCTAATAGTTGAAACTTCTTTTTTAAACAACGAAAAAACCGCCTCTCCAATTAAGGAAATGCGGTTTTATATATTTTGTTAGTCAGGGTTTCACTTTGAGTGAAACCCTGACTTGATATTTTAATCAGCCAACTTAGCTACTAAGTACTCACGATTCAACCTTGCAATGTGTGA
>JAQIBQ010000180.1 GCA_027859005.1 Prolixibacteraceae bacterium
CGTCACCTATAGCTTTGTGGAAGATGCAAAGCAGAAGATGCTAGTACCTGATATACCTTATGTTTTTTTACAGAATCCAATAAAATCGCCTTGCGATGGTTCCAACACCAAACTTCCTGCTTCGAATTTTCGGTAATCCATTAATTGATTTACCATTCGAAGCATTTTTGAAGTAGCGTTTTTAATCATTTTGTAATGATAATTTCGCTCTTCATCGTCAATTGCAGCATCTTTATTTAAAAGCTTTTCAATAGGAGCCTGAATAAGAGTTAATGGAGTTCTAAATTCGTGTGAAATATTCGTAAAGAACCTTAGTTTCATCAAATTTGTTTCGTTGGCATTATGAATTCTAAGTTTTTCCAATCTCAATTCATTTTTTAAATTTATTCGATTAATGATTGTCCATTGAATAATGAAAATAATTAAGAGGCTAAGAATTATATATAAAATATAGGCGAATGTTGTGGCCCAAAAAGGAGGTTCAATGGTAATTTTCAAAAAGGCTTCAGGTTCTTCATTCATTTGATTTCCTGTAATTGCTTTTACCCTGAATGTGTATTCACCAGGTTCCAAATTCGTATAGTTGGCGAACAACTGATTGCCAACATAATTCCAATTTTCTTCAAAGCCTTCCAGTTTAAAAGCATAGTCAATATTTACCAAATTATTGAAATTTATAGCCACATAATTAAAGCTTAGTGCAGACTGATTGTGGGACAACGAAATTTCATGCGTATCTAGAATACTTGCTGTTAAAGGTGAGTTTTCATTGTTGGGTTTTTGCGATTCATTAAATATTTTGAAATCGGTAATATAAATTTTAGGATTGTCATTGGCTACATTTATACTATCGGGAGAAAATCGATAGAATCCATAATTAGAACCTAAAAAGATTTCACCCTTGCTGCTTTTAAATAATGCCCTTTCGTTAAACTCTTGACCTTGTATGTTTTTATTTAAAAAGTAGTGGTGTTTTTCTTTTGTTTGATAATTGAACTGAGTTAAGCCTGTATTTGAACTTATCCAAATGTTTTCATTGTTACTTGCTTCAATT
This sequence comes from Prolixibacteraceae bacterium, assembly GCA_027859005.1. Taxonomy (GTDB): domain Bacteria; phylum Bacteroidota; class Bacteroidia; order Bacteroidales; family Prolixibacteraceae; genus Roseimarinus. The sequence continues at coordinate 1,055 of JAQIBQ010000180.1, forward strand.
CCTTTAACATTTTGGGGTAAGCTAAATTTCTTTGAAACGCGCTCAAAATGAAAACCCTTGGGCGATTCGATAAGTCGATCGAGCCCCATGGTACTCCCAATCCAAATGGAAGAATCACTACCTTCACATATATCGTAAATGTAGTTTGAGCTAATGGATGAAGAATCGTCAATATTTGTTTTGAATTCGTGATATTCTCCATCGTACATATACAAGGATGAATAAGAGGCTACCCAAATTCTGTTTTTGCTATCCTGCATTATATCAACAGAGTAGGGGGCGTTTAATAGCTGCTGATTGAATTCGCCAGGATTGAGTGAGTTGTAAAATTGATTATTTGAGGTGCTGTAAACATACAAGCCTTCTTTGTTGTGAACGGCAAGCCATATATTCCCATCAATATCCAATCCCATTCCTTTGATGTTTAATGGTGCTTTTGTAGGGTAGGTATTTGCTTGACCGCTTACTTCTCTAAAAATTCCGGTTTTTTTATTGAATTTTACAAGTCCAGTGCCCCAGCCAGTTAGGTACAAATAATCATCGAACTCAATCATATCGAGAATGTTTGGAGCAATTGACTCGTTCTCGAATTGGTATTGTTTTATTCGATTTGTTGAAGCATCAATCTTATGTAAACCTCCACCACCTGTGCCGATCCAAATATTTTTCTCAGTATCCTCAACAAAAGAACTAACTTTAGGATTCATTAGCTCAATTGGGTGGTTGGGTAAATATTCATAATATTGAAATATGTTATCCCCTTTGTTGAAATACGAAAGACCACCTTCTTTGGTTGCAATCCAAAGGTTTGCGTGTGAATCTTCATAAACCGAAGTGATGATGTTGTCGGATAAAAAATTCCCATCAAGAATGCCGCTTTCATATTTATAAAACTTATCAATTGGAGGTTGATATATACTTATGCCACTGTTTTCAGAACCAATCCAAATGTTTTCATCTGCATCCTCATAAATCCATGAAAAATTACAGCTCGTAATTTCATCTATATTTTGTTGGGTATATAATTGATGTTTTTTATTTGCAAGATCATATCGAAATAGCCCCATGGAAGAGCCAATCCATAGTTCATTACTTTTAGTAAAGCAGAGGGGTGCAGTATACAAATCTGGAATCTCAATGTCGATAACAAAAGGGGAAAAAGCGTTTTTGTCCAAGTGGAAGGTGAATAAGCCTTGGTTGGTTTGAAAAAGTACGCTGGAGTCAGTAACAGAATAGATTCGGTTAATAAGTTCAATATTTGAGTCGGGATTGAATTTTATTCTTTTGAATAAATCTGTATCCGAATCATATTTGCACAAGCCTAGGTCTGATCCAATCCAAACAGTACCTTTTTTATCTACAAAAATGTCGCGAATATAGGTGCTTTGTATACTCGAAGGATTATTCAAATCTGATACATATCGATAAAACTTCTCTTCGTGATAATTGTAACGTACAACTCCTTTCTGATTAGTTCCAATCCATAAATTATTTGAATTGTCTTCGGCAATGGTTAAAATGAAATTATTTGAGAGTGAATTCTTATTGTTAGGGTCAAACCTAAATGTTTGCATTTTATAACCATCCCATTTATTTAGTCCATCGCTTGTACTGAACCACAAAAAACCTCTGTTGTCTTCCAGAACATCGGTTACATAATTGTTAGTTAATCCATTGGTAGAGGTAAGGTAATTGAACTTTATTTTTCCAAAATTTGAATTTTGTAAAGAGAATACTTGCTGTGCTAGTATGAGGTATAGGAATAATAGAAGCT
>JAQIBQ010000190.1 GCA_027859005.1 Prolixibacteraceae bacterium
TTCGCAAATTGAACGGAGGCCACGTGCGCCTAGTTTGTATTCTACTGCAATTCCTACAATTTAATCAAAAGCACTTTTGGCAAAAGATAATTCGACGTTATTTAAATCGAACAGTTTAATGTATTGCTTCACAATGGCGTTTTTATATTCGGTTAAAATTCTTGGTAAAGCATCCTCTTTCTTTTTAATTGGTCTACATATGAATTGTATTTAATTATTATTGTCTGCAAGATCAATTAACAGATCAATTATATTTGTAAACATAGTAATCAGTTTGTTAGCTTTATTTTACTTGAATATTGTCCCTTAAAGAACTTATCATGAATAATCTTCATGTCACGTTTCAAAATTATTTATTACTTATACTACTTCTCTGCGCAACAAATTCTTATGCTAAAATAAAGTCTACCATTCGTTTTAATAATCTTACAACGGAAGATGGTTTGTCTCAAAACACATTTATGGACATGGTTCAAGATGGTGATGGTTTTGTTTGGATCGCATGCGAGAACGGATTGAATAAATACGATGGCTTTAATTTCACTTCATATTCACCAGTGATTACTAACAGCGGTTTTGTTCTTAATACACGACCCCGTTTTTTGAAATTAATGAATGATGGAAATTTGTGGATTACCTATCAGGATGGGAATCCATATGTTTGTTATCATAGAAGCTTTGGCTTTGAAACCTGGGGCACCTATTTTTTAGATATTGAATTACCTGATAGTTTGTATTTAAATAATTTGTTGTTATGCTCTGATGGAAAGTATTGGGCATTGATTAATAACCAAATATCGAAGCAGACTCAGGTGGGATATTTTGAAAATGGAATGTTTAATATAATCAGAACATTTCCTATAGGGCAAACTGATGGTTATTCATTCTGGGAGGATAGTAATAATCGACTATGGTTTATACCCAACGCGAATTCAAAAGTAGCTAATATAAATTTGAAGGATCATTCTTATTCTGATTATCTACTCGATTATAAAAGCAGAATTAAACCTGTTGAAAATGGTTTTTATTATAATACCGACTCAGTAATCTACTTCTTTAATTACTTGTTGAATTGCTCAGAACTTGTCACTATTGAACAAGAAGCTAAAATCCGGTCGATTTATTTTGCAGGCGAAACACTTTTTTATGAAACCGAAAATAATGTAATACGATGCTTAACAAATCATAGATGGACTGAACTTCAAATCGATCGGACAGCCTATGTAAATGATAGAATCATTCATTCTATTGATATAGACAGGGACGGTTTAATATGGATTGCTGTGCCTGGCATAGGTGCATTAGTATACTCAGAACTTTCTAATCAATTTATTTCAATAAAACCAGATTCATCAAATTCGGAGTCAATTGCCAGCAATTCAACAAACAATGTATTTTGCGACAAAAATGGAACTGTATTTTTAGGAAGTATGTACGATGGCTTATCTGTTTATGTTCCTTCGAAAAACGACTTCTTTCAGCCGATTCAAATTAATAGTCACTTTCAGAAGAATTCAATTAATACATTAACAAAAGATCGTAATGGCAAGGTTTGGTGCTCAACAGCTAAAGGGGAAATAGTTGAAGTTGATCCACTAAATGATCAATATAAATCGCTTTTAATAGATTGCAATAATTTGAGCATTGGCACAATTCTTTGGGATAACGATTCTATTTTGTGGTTTGGAGCTAGAGAAAAGGGTTTGTTTTGTTATCAGCGGGAAACGCATATATTACAAAATATAAGTGACTTATATGATTTTAACTATCTGTCGTACAATCAAAAGTTCATTAGGAAAATAACAAAAGAACCCTTCAATAATTAAAGGATTAATACCCACCATGGACTTTTAAAAATACCTTCCGATAGAAAATCAATTCAGGTTATTCATCCAGAATTTTCTTCAAATGATCAACGAAATGCATTTAATTACAACTTCACTACTTGTCCTTTGACTGATGGAAATTTAATGATAGGTGCAGAAAATGGGTTAACTGAAATTGATCAAGATGGAAAATGGATCAGAAATTATTACCCTGATCGCAAAAATCCCAAATCCATTAGTCATAAAACCATTTTTAGTTTGATGGAGGATTCCAAAGGGCGAATTTGGGCCGGTACTTACAATGGAGGTTTAAATTGCATTGACCGGAAAACTGGGAAATGTGAAGTG
>JAQIBQ010000208.1 GCA_027859005.1 Prolixibacteraceae bacterium
CAGTATTGGTTGTAAATGCAAAGCTGAATCCCGATTCGGTATTTATTGTAAATTTAACCCAATCACAAACGGTAACTGAAACTAATGATTTTATTCCAATTGATAATTGCGATGTTTCAATCGTTTCAGACAGTGGAATTTATAGGCTTGTAAATCAAGGCAATGGTTTTTATCGTTCCGATCAAAAACCTGTAAAAGGTAAACGGTATGAACTTGAGGTACTAACCAATAATGGCGAGAAAATAATGGCAGAAACAAGCGTACCATACCAACCCATCGCAATCGCTGAATCACATCTAGAAATTACCGATACATCTTTCCTCAATTATACTGTTAGAAGCTATTATCAGCTAACCCTTACCGATAGACCTGAGACAAAAGATGTTTATTGGATTGCCGTTCAGGTAGAAAATGTTTGGTGGGGTGAATTTGAATCAAAAAATATTATTACGGATCTGATTATTTCCGATGATTTTAATCGAGAAGAAGAATCGCTTTATCCTGAGTTACCTTATATGCATCGTTATTATGTCCGGCTTGAGGATGATTTGTTTAGCGGTGAATCCATCAGTTTTAAGATCGGTTTTGATGAAATGATGACCAATCTCGATCGCATTTTTGTAATTTCTGCCGATAAACATCTCGACAGCTATATTAAATCGGCTATTTTACAAAACGACCAGCAAAGTGTTGGAGACAATCCTGTTTTTTTTACTCCCATTAATGTTTATAGTAATATGGATAATGGCAAGGGCATTTTTTGTGCTTATTCGGCTAACGTTTTAGAGTTCAATTATAATGATTACTAGTATGATCCGTTGGAAAGGAAACATTTGTTTTTTGCTGTTGTTCGTGATGAGTTATGCATTGTCGGCACAAAATGTCAGAATATCAGGAATTGTAACAGATGCAAAAAATGGGGAATCCCTGCCTGGGGTATCAATTCTGTTGCCTGAAACAGGGAAGGGAGTTGTGTCAAATCGTTTTGGTCATTATTCAGTTATAGTCCCACCAGGCATTCACGAGCTTGAAGTCAGGTATGTTGGTTATCGGGCATTATCAGAAAAGCTAAAATTGAACGCTGATACGATAGTGAATTGGTACATGGTTGGTGGTATTAATCTATCGGAAATTACCGTTTCTTCGAAACGCTTAAAATTATCTTCTCCACTTATTGGTGTCAACTATTTGACTGGGCAAATTATTGAAAAGATACCAGTGGTTTTAGGCGAGAAAGATGTTCTTAAAACCTTGCAATTATTGCCTGGCGTTAAAGGGGGCAACGAAGGTACTTCGGGGATACAGGTTAGAGGTGGTTCGCACGACCAGAATTTGATTCTGCTTGATGGTGTTCCTGTTTACAATACCAATCATCTTTTTGGATACCTGTCAACTTTCAACGCTGAAGTCGTTAAGGATGTGAAATTTTTTAAGGGTAGTATTCCAGCGCAATATGGTGGTCGTCTTTCTTCTGTGATTGATGTTTCAGTTAAAGAAGGCAACCTTAAAAAACATGGAGGCAAGGTGTCTGTAAGTCCTGTTTCAGGACGTTTGTACCTTGAAGGGCCAATCAAAAAAGATACTGCGTCTTATTTGGTTTCAGTAAGGCGTTCATGGCTTGACATCCCTTATCGGGCATTGATGTTTTTTTCGGGTGACGATGAGAAAGTGGGGTATTCCTTTTACGATGTCAATGGTAAAGTAAATTGGATAATAAACGATAAGAACCGTCTGTATCTGAGCCACTACCAAGGGCGAGATGGTTTTTTTAATCAGTATAACGATACACTTTATAATTCGAAATATGAATTTAATTGGGATAATTATACTTCTCTAGTTCGATGGAATCATCTCGTTTCACCTTCATTTTTTATCAATACTTCTGTTTATTATAGTTTGTTTCGTTTTAACGAGTCAACATTAATAGATAAAAAGATTGGTTACGAGGAGTTTACAAAATCAAAAATGGCAGATTTCTCTGTGAAATCGGATGCAAACTTGAACTTAGATAATAATACATTAAATTTCGGATATCATATTTCTTCTCAGTTGTTTATGCCCAGTATGATGGCATATAAAAACCTTGAAAGGGATACAATATTTGAATCGGTTACTGAAAGTAGGGTGTATTCAGCGGCAGGCTATATTGAAAATGAATATCAAATACATAAACTGACAATAAAGCCTGGCGTACGAATTTTGTATTACAACAATGGAGAGCATAAATTTTTTGTCGAACCAAAATTTGCTTCAGTTTATAAATTGAATAAGAAACACTCGATTAAATTTTCTTTTCAACGCATGGTTCAGCCTATTCATTTACTGACAAATACATCGTTAAACATGCCCACCGACTTGTGGGTGCCTGCCATAAAAAACATTAAGCCGGCTACATCTTGGCAGTTCGATTTGGAATATACTACCTTGTTGAAAAATGATATCGACTTTACATGGAATGCTTACTATAAGCCAATTAAGAATATTATTCGATACAAGCAAGGTGTTTCATATATGAACAGCACAGCGGCCAATTGGACAGAGATGGTGGATGTGGGAGAAGGTTTAAATTATGGAACTGAGTTGATGCTTGAAAAAACCAAAGGAAGAATAACTGGTTGGTTCAATTATACCCTTGCATGGGCATTGCGCAAAGTTGAGGGGCTCAACAATAACGAGTATTTTCCATTTAAATACGACAGACGTCATGACGTGAATCTGGTAATTAATTATTCTTTAAAAGAAACCAAGGAAAAACACTCAGAGATTTCAGTATTGTTTAAGTATGCTACCGGAAATGCCATAACTATCCCTGTAGAATATTATGCTGGTGCGGCTTTACCAGGCATGAGAGGATTAAGTGATTATTATTCAGGGTTGAAAAATTACACAGCCTTTCCCTATCCGAACAATTATAGAATGCCTGCATTTCATCATTTAGATCTAGCATACTCAATCACAAAGAAATTAGATCACAACAAAGAGCGGAACTGGACGTTCTCGGTATACAATGTTTACAACCGAATGAATCCCTACTATTATTACAAGAGAAAAGAAGACCATTATCAAATTTCGCTTTTACCAATAATTCCGTCGGTTACTTTTTCTTATAAGTGGTAATTTTGTGTTCTATAAATTTAATCATCATTTTGAGCCGTTTTTGGTATTAATCTGAGCAACCTTTTCCCCTGTTCAAGAATATATATTTTGTTTCGAAACAATCTCGCTCATTTACTATACGCTGTTGTATATACATAGAGAAATATCAATAAAAAGAAAAAGCACATAATGTTTGGTGCGAATCGTTTTTTTTTTTTAGATTTACCACACCTTAATCTTAACCTTAACCTCAAACTTATATGTTTACTATAGCTATTCCTCAATATCCAAACAAAGCTAAAATACAAGATTGCTATTTCTTGCAATTAGTAAAAATCAATAAACGTAAAATGCTGTTGCCTAGGATATAAATACACCACCCCGAAATCGAAAATTATGCTGCCTAAGTTTAATCAATTAATTTAAAATTAGCCGAAATTAGGAGTAGTCGCTCCTAGTTTGTAAATGT
>JAQIBQ010000230.1 GCA_027859005.1 Prolixibacteraceae bacterium
ACACACAACATCGCTTTTTTTGCTCAAAACAGAAACATTCAAACCGATCAGCTTTATTTCAAACCACTTTATGGTGAAACAAAAGTTGAGGTTCGTGGACCACAAGTACCTAAAGGCAAAGAAGGTCGGTTGAAATTTAATGAAAATAACCCTGGCGAGTCGAAAGAAATAATTCTTCGATTAAGTGCTGGAAACGATCGCTATATCGATTATGTTTATACCATTACGCATAACTCTTATAAAGTTGATTACGATGTGCGTGTACACGGAATGAGAGATGTGATTAATACCAATACTGGTTTTCTTAGTTTCAACTTTAATTTTGAAGTTCCACGACAGGAGCGTGCTTCAAAATATGGTGAAGACCGTTATACTTCAATGTATTATAAGTTTAAAGACGCTGACCTTGATAATTTGAGCTTAAGCAAAAGCGACGAGGAAACGTTGAATACACCCATTAAATGGATTGGTTACAAGCAGTTATTCTTCTCTACAGCTTTAATCGCCGATGAATCTTTCCCAAATGCTAGTATTTCAACAGTTAAGTACGATGCAAAAAATGCTTATGTTGCAAGTTTTAAATCTGACATAGGTTTACCTTTCAATTCTCGAACAGAGAGTAATTATAACATGGCTTTTTATTTTGGGCCTAATCACTACCAAACTTTAAAAGAGCAAGGATACAGCATGGAAAAACTTATTAATTTAGGTTGGCCTGTTGTTCGAGAGGTAAACAAATACATTATTATTCCTGTTTTTAACTTTTTACGAAGCAAAATCGATAATTTTGGATTAATCATTCTAATACTTACCGTTCTTATTCGTTTAATAGTTTTTCCATTCACGTATAAATCATATACTTCTCAAGCCAAAATGAAGGCGTTGAAGCCTGAAATTGATGAAATAAATAAGAAGTATGGGAAAGACAAAGCCACTGAGAAACAACAAGCTACAATGGCTCTCTATAAAAAGGTTGGTGTAAATCCAATGGGAGGTTGTTTACCAATGGTTTTCCAAATGCCCGTACTTATTGCCATGTTTTATTTCTTCCCGGGTTCAATTGAATTACGTCAGGAAAGTTTCTTGTGGGCTACCGATTTATCGACCTACGATTCAATATATTCATGGACACAAAATATTCCACTTATAAGTAGTTTTTATGGTAACCATATTAGTTTATTCACATTATTGATGACTGTTACCACAATATTACAACAGAAATTTGCCGGACAAACGCAAGATACCAGTGCCATGCCTGGAATGAAATACATGATGTACTTTATGCCTGTATTTTTTATGTTTATTCTAAATTCATATTCATCAGGTTTAAGTTACTACTACTTCTTAGCGAACGTGTTTACAATAGGTCAAACGCTTATTATTCGTAGCACTATTGATGAGAGTAAGGTAAGGGCTCAGCTGTTAATGAATAAGAAAAAACCAGCCAAGAAAAAATCAGGGTTCCAAAAACGATTGGAAGATTTGGCAAAAGTACAAGAGGCTAATAAAAAAGGTAAAAGATAAACTTATTTCAGATAGATAAAAAAGGGTGGAAATTCAAAATTTCCACCCTTTTTTTGTTGAGTTTTATTAGACCAATATTGAAATCCTAGAACTTTGAAATGGGTATGTAACAATAAGGGATCAGTTCAACTTTCGGGTTGAGTATTAAAACAAAATTGTAAGTTTTACCAGACTATATCTTGAATTAACAAAATAAACTTCCTTGACTCTTTTATCGTATCACCTCTAGCCGGCTGGGCTCAAACTTTTATTCGCAGATTAAAACTTAAGGTGCTCATGAATACTTCGTATTTGTCTTGATGAAGAAGTTTGCAATAAATCATCCTGAGGCCAGCGCTACTACATATCAGTTGTGTAATTCAATCTAAAAGAGATTTCATTTGCTGTTCTTTTCAGGAATGCGAACTTCAAAAAAATCATGTAATAAAATCCAATCGATTATAAACATAGTTGTGGTATCCACCCGAATATTATAGTGATCCTTATTTTGGCTGTAACGAGTCAATTGTCATTAGAAAAAAAGTAATCTACTGACTCAGCATTTAATTTTTCTAATGACGAATGCCTAATGACGAATGCCTAATGATTAATGACCAACCAATAAGTTGTGTAGTAGCCTGTAAATAAAAACTAAGATGAATTTAGGTCGAACTCACATTAAATATCTTCTCGAATAACATTCCGCGTTAGTCCTTGAGCAGTTGGCATAATTAAGATATCGTCGATATTTACGTGGGCAGGTCGAGAGATCATAAAGAGGATTGTTTCTGCAATATCTTCGGCATAGAGTGGAGTAAAACCTTTGTAAACCTCTTCTGCTTTATTCTCATCGCCATGAAAACGTACGATTGAGAATTCGGTTTCAACCATACCAGGGCTAATACTACCCACTTTAATATTATGTTGAAGGAAATCCAATCGCATACTTTTGCTAATGGCTTCAACTGCATGTTTTGTTCCACAGTAAACACCACCATTGGCGTAGGCTTCTTTGCCTGCAATTGACGATATGTTAATAATATGACCTGTTTTTCTTTTGATCATATTATTAGAAATAATTCGCGTAATAGTAAGTAAGCCTTTTATATTGGTATCGATCATTCTATCCCAATCGTCCAAAGCTCCTTCATTTATCGGTTCAAAACCAGCAGATAAACCAGCATTGTTAATTAAAATAGAAATGTTTTGCCATTCTATAGGCAATGAGTTAATTGAATTTTCCACTGCATTTTTATCACGAATATCAAAAGCGAGGGAATACACTTCAGCAGAAGTGGTCTTTATTATATTTTCCTCAAGTTCTTCTAATAATTCGGATCTTCTTCCAGTAATTATTACATCATAATTGTTAGCAGCCAATAATTTAGCTGTAGCTCTTCCAATGCCCGAACTTGCTCCTGTTATTAATGCAATTGAATTCATCGTTTTCTATTTTAATTTTCACGAAGATATAATAATATTAGCTTTAGACTGTAATCATTTTTATTTATGGGCTAATCTATTAGATATATAAGATCCTTTATTTAAATTTGTGAATTCAAAATCTAAAAAATAATATAATGGAACAGGATGTTAACGCTAAAGAATTTGATATCAATCAAATTCCAGAACCCGAAAATATTAGTGAACTAATATATAATTTGATGGTGAATCCAAATTTATCTCCCATAAATTATTTCAATGACTTTGCAGATACAACACCTGAACCAAAAGATTTGAAAGGTGATCAATCATTAGATTCGAGTATTATTGAATTAGAAGATGGTACTCGACTTGTTTCTATGACTACTCACGCAATGCATCATCATTTAGAATTAGATCCACAAAAAGCTGCAGAAATTTTAGTTTCAAGAGCTGCAAGAAAAATGGTTTGTTTTGGTGCAAAACCTATTGCATTAAATGCAATGTTGTATCATATTAACTATGGCGACCCTAATGGTAATTATATTGCATCGGGGGCAAAAGCTGGAATTGAAGCAGCAGCAGATGCGTTTAAATTACAAGTTGTAGACCGTAAAATTAGGTTCGATAATTTTGAAGCGCATGGTTCTCAGCAACCTACTCTTATTATCAATTTAATGGGTACAATAGCTGTAGGCAAAAAGAATGTGCCTAAAACAATGGATCCTAGTTTTAAAAATAAAGGAAACAATATTTTTTACATTGGTAAAACTACCGATGATATTGCAACTTCAGATTATCTTGAGTTTTATCATGACGTGACAAATTCACCTCTGCCTGAATTTGATTTGCAATTTGAAGTAAAAGTTCAAGAAGCAATTAAACAAATGATTGAGGAGAACCTTATACAAAGTGCAAGTCCTGTTAGTAAAGGAGGTTTATTTTTTACCTTATTACGTGCTGGGTGGAAAAACGAATTAGGTTTTGATATTACAACTGCCGCTGAAACCAGAATTGATTCATTCCTTTTTGGCGAAGCAATGGGTAGAATTATTGTGGGAGTAGATCCTGATTTAGAAGATGAATTTGTTGATCTTATGTACGATTCAAAAATTCCTTTTTTCACTCTTGGACATGTTACAAAAGGTGAAATACGAATCGACGACGAATCATTTGGTTACATCGACAAGATGTCTGGATCATTATAAAATCTTAAATTTTGGTACAACCTTATAATAAAAGCAAAAGTAAAAAATCAGAAGTACGGGCAATGTTCAATAATATTGCCCGTAATTATGATTTTCTAAATCATTTCTTCTCGCTTGGAATTGATGTAATTTGGCGCAAAAGAGTTATTCGTGAATTAAGCAAATATAATCCAAACTTAATTCTTGATATGGCAACTGGAACAGGCGATTTAGCGATTACAGCTGCACAGAAATTAAAAAAGCAAATTATAGGTGTTGATCTTTCCTCTGAAATGATTGCAGTTGGAAATAAGAAAATAGCAAAAAAGAATCTGTCGCAACTAATACAATTGCAAGTTGGTGATGCCGAAGTTATTGAATTCAACGATAGTACTTTTGATGCAGTAATGGTAGCTTTTGGTGTTCGTAATTTTGAGAATTTAGAGTTAGGGTTAAGAGAAATTCAACGAGTTCTAGGTGAAAATAAACCTCTATTAGTACTTGAATTTTCAAAACCCACCATTTTCCCTGTAAAACAGTTCTTTCATTTTTATTCATTCAATTTACTTCCTTTTATTGGCCGACTTGTTTCTAAAGATCCTAGAGCCTATACTTATTTGCCCGAATCAATAATGGCTTTTCCTAGTGGTGATGAATTTATTACTGTTATGAAAAACTGTGGATTCTCTGAATCTCGTCAGATTCCATTAAGTGGAAGAATTGCTACTTTGTATATTGGCGAAAAGAAATAATTGTATTTACAATAAAATTATACTTTTGGTGTTTAGTTTTTAAAATAGTTTAGTGAAAAAGCATTTAACCATATTCCTATTATTCTTTTCCTCTTTAGCTGTAAATGCTCAAATGTGGGGAATACCCAATTTAACTACTTTCGATGACCGTAAAATTCATTTTGGATTTACACGAGGAGTGAATGTTTTAGATGTTAATTTTTCTCATTATTATACACTTGATGAAAATCCTTTATTTGATCAAGCCGATGTTAGTTCCCTTAATCCCGATTATTTATTAGAAATTGATTCTGTTGGTCGACAAGTAAGAGCAGATATTTCAAGCTTGTCTCCTGGATTTACTGTAGGGATTGTAAGTAATTTGCGTTTAACAGAGAATCTAGATTTACGATTTCTTCCTGGTTTGTCTTTTGGTAATCGTAAGGTGGTTTATAATGTTCCTATACACGAT
>JAQIBQ010000237.1 GCA_027859005.1 Prolixibacteraceae bacterium
AACAACCGCACACATACAAATCCCTTTCAAATGGATCGTTTAAGAATTTAGCCCATTCAACTTTTGCTTCATTTTCACTTGAAATTTCAACAAACAAACCCTCTTGAATTAATGATTTGTTAAAGCCTGTGTTCATAAATACAATTCTGTCATTGAAAAAAACTTTGTACATTTGCCGAGAATTATTTTAAAAAATTAAACATGAGTAATTTTGAAATTGAAGTAGCCAAACGCTTACTGCAAATTAACACAATAAAAGTTCAACCTTCAAATCCTTTCACTTGGGCATCGGGTTGGCAATCACCTATTTATTGCGACAACCGAAAAATCTTATCATATCCAGATACAAGGAAATTCATTTGCGAACAATTTACACGTACAATAAAAGAAAAATATCCCGAAGCTGAAGTTATTGCTGGAGTTGCTACTGGGGCAATTGCACATGGAGCATTAGTTGCTGAAAAACTTGGTTTGCCTTTCGTATATGTTCGTTCTACACCAAAAGGTCATGGCTTGGAAAATTTAATTGAAGGCGATTTAAAGCCAGGTCAAAAAGTAGTTGTAATTGAAGATTTGGTTTCGACAGGCGGTAGTAGTTTGAAAGCAGCCGAAGCACTTTCAAATTTTGGTGGAGATGTACTTGGCATGGTAGCTATTTTCTCTTATAATTTCACAATTGCCACACAAAACTTTGAGAAAGCCGGATTAAGCTTAACTACTCTTAGCAATTATCAAACCTTAATTGAAATTGCAAAAGAGCTGGGTGAAGTTAAAGAAAGCGAAATTGAAAGCTTACAAAACTGGAGAGAAAACCCTTCGGAATGGGGGAGATAATTAGTTAAAATTCAAACCTATATAATAGCCGGTTTCATCTGATTCCGGCTTATTCATTTAACACAAAATTCAATGAGTGCAAATAAGTATGTAAGCGATGTTAAAACAATTAACCATAATAACGAAGTGGTTTATAATTATCTATCGGATTTTAACAAATTAGGATTATTACTTAACGAACATACATTGGCACAACTATCACAGCAAATACCAAACGGATCAATTGATGATTTTGGTTCTGATTCCGATAGTTGTCATTTCACCATCTCTTCGATGGGAGAAGCAGGATTTAGAATCATTGAGCGTGATACACCTAAAATGATTAAAATAACAGGTGAAGGAAAAATACCGTTTGAGCTTTATTTGTGGATACAAGTTTTACCACTTACACCCTACCAATGTAAAATTCGCTTAACAATTCATGCCAACATGAACATGATGATTAAAATGGTAGCTGGTAAAAAATTAAAAGAAGGAATTAACAAATTAGCCGATGCACTCACTCAAATACCCTATCAATAAATGACATTGTGGCGTATCAATAGAATTTATTAAATAATAAATGCCACTTCTTTGAAATGAAAAAGTTTCAACACACCATTTGTTGTCATAATTTTGAGTTGTCCTATTTCACTTACACCCATAATAACGCCAGAAAAGACACCACTTGAGTCCTCATAATCTGATACTTCACCAATCCTAAACAATTTATTTTCGAAAGAAGCATTTATCAAATCAATTTCGTTATTCTTCAACTTTAAGTACCATTTACCAATACTTTCATTCAACTGAACCTGTAAATCGTCTAAATTGATTTCTTTGTGTATAAGTTGGCAAAGTGACACAGGATTTGGTGCATCGCTTTCAAATTTAAGTTGATTTACATTTAGGCCAATTCCTATAACGCTTGAATAAAGCGTAGCTCCCATAATAGCATTCTCAATTAATACTCCTGCCACTTTTTGATTCCCAACATAAATATCATTTGGCCACTTAACAAACACATTACTAGCATATAGCGAAACAACTTCACACAAAGCAAGTGTAACAACTTTCGAAAGTATAAATTGATTTTGAACTGGAAGAAATTCAGGATAAAGCACTACACTCATTAATAAATTCTTACCAGGCTCACTTTCCCAGCTATTATTTATTTGCCCTCGACCTTTTTTTTGATTCTTTGCCAGAACAACAGTACCCTCTTTCCAGTTATTATTTGTCATATGGGCAGTGGCATAGTTGTTGGTAGAATCAACGCTCTCTAATTTTATGGTATGCTTTCCAATAATATCTGCCATAATAACTGAGCTATTAATTAATTAAAATTTTATTTTTGTACAATACTCGCACAAATATATGGAGAACAAAAATATTTCAGGAACAACAAATCAATTAATAAAATCGATAATTGAAGGTATTCAACGACTGAAAGGTGAGGTAATACTTGATCTTGATCTTACGAAACTCGAAAATACAGAATGTAATCATTTTATAATTTGCCATGGAAATTCAAACACACAAGTTGAATCAATTGCAAAGTCTGTAGAAGATACCGTGAAAGAAATAACGGGCGAAAAAGCATGGCATACCGATGGATATCGAAATGCTGAGTGGATATTGCTAGATTATTCCGATATTATGGTGCACATTTTCCAAAAGGACATTAGAGGGCATTACGACCTTGAAAATCTTTGGGCCGATGCAAACATTATTACTTACAACGAAGAAAATTAAAAAGATATGACTGATACAAACAAAAAAAATAATTTCCCTAACAACTTCAAGCCCAAGGCACCTAGCAATGGAAAGCCTAAGTTCAACATGACTTATTTCTATGTTGCGATAATACTCATGTTATTTGGAATTCAGTTCTTTTCAGGTGGAAGCAATGCCAAACAAACCACATGGTACGAGGTCAAACGAGGAATGTTTCAAAACGGAGACATTGAAAAATTTGAGATAGTTAATCAAAAAATGGTTAATGTTTACCTTAAAAAAGACAGCTATACCAAATACGAAAGTGAATTGGGAAGCGGATATTCAAAACCAGGAATTGAAGGGCCACATTTCTTTTACGAAAATCCTTCAATTGAACGAATTGGAGTTGATATCGACAATGCATACAAAGAATACAACTTTAGCCCAGATCAAGAAGTACCTGTTATTTATAAAGAAACCTACGATTGGGGCGGAATTTTAAACTTTCTATTCCCCATTGCTCTAATTGTGTTCTTCTGGTGGTTTATATTCCGAAGAATGAGCAAAGGTGGCGGCGGAGGCCCTGGAGGCGGTATCTTCAACGTAGGAAAATCACAGGCAAAGTTATTTGATAAAGATCAAAAAGTAACAACTTCGTTTAAAGATATAGCTGGTTTATTAGAGGCCAAGCAAGAAATTGAAGAAATTGTTTCGTTCTTGAAAAACCCGTCGCGTTACACAAAACTAGGAGGTAAAATTCCTAAAGGAGCATTATTAGTAGGCCCTCCGGGAACTGGAAAAACCCTATTAGCAAAAGCAGTTGCAGGCGAAGCACATGTACCATTCTTCTCAATGTCGGGTTCCGATTTTGTTGAAATGTTTGTGGGGGTAGGTGCATCACGTGTTCGTGATTTATTCAAACAAGCCAAAGAAAAATCACCTTGTATTATTTTTATCGACGAAATTGATGCCATTGGTCGTGCACGTGGTAAGAACCCAAATATGGGATCGAACGATGAACGTGAAAACACATTGAACCAATTGCTAACCGAAATGGATGGTTTCGATACAAACTCTGGTGTAATTATTCTTGCAGCAACCAACCGTGCCGATATTCTCGACAGAGCACTTTTACGTGCAGGACGTTTCGACCGTCAAATTCATGTTGAATTGCCCGATTTAAATGAACGTGAAGCAATTTTTCAAGTTCATTTGAGACCACTTAAAATATCGGCTGAAGTAAATACCGATTTCCTTTCGAAACAAACGCCTGGTTTCTCAGGTGCCGATATTGCCAACGTATGTAACGAAGCTGCACTAATTGCTGCTCGTAACGATCACGATTCGGTTAAAAAACAAGACTTCCTCGATGCTGTTGATCGTATAATAGGTGGTTTAGAAAAGAAAAACAAGATTATTTCAATGGCAGAGAAGAAAACCATCGCCTACCACGAAGCAGGTCATGCTGCCGTTAGTTGGGTTTTGGAACATGCACATCCTTTAGTGAAAGTTACCATTGTTCCTCGCGGAAAAGCATTGGGCGCAGCCTGGTATTTACCCGAAGAGCGTTCAATTACTACAAAAGAACAAATGCTTGACGAAATGTGTGCTACACTTGGAGGTAGAGCAGCTGAAGAGGTTTCTTTTGGACAAATATCATCGGGTGCTCAAAACGACTTAGAAAGAGTAACCAAACAAGCCTATGCAATGGTTTCGTATTATGGAATGAGCGATAAAGTTGGAAACCTAAGTTACTACGACTCATCGGGCCAATCGGATTATAGTTTCACCAAACCATATAGCGAAAAAACAGCTCAATTAATCGACGATGAAATTAAAGAATTGGTTGATAAATCGTACATTCGATCAAAAGCTGTTTTGAAAAAATATACAAAGGGGCATAAAGTATTAGCAGAGCGCCTTCTCGAAAAAGAGGTATTGTTTACCGAGGACTTAGAAGAAATATTTGGCCCTCGACCTGGTGCTGAGAAAAAAGCAATTGAACAAAAAAAGCTTAAAGAAATTGGAGACGTAAAAGCTGCTGCACTTGTC
>JAQIBQ010000253.1 GCA_027859005.1 Prolixibacteraceae bacterium
GTCCACTCCTTGTGGTAATTCTTTCAATTTATCGGATGTGATTCCCAAACGAGAATTAGGAGATGCCGGATTGTATAAATCAGTTTCCACATCGGAATATTCGGGATTCACTCTTAATCCACACGAAATTGGATGATCTGCATGTTTCGTTTGCTCGTAAAACTGATTGAACTGGGCAACCGAATTAAACACCATGTATTTCGAGTATTTCAACAGCTCTTGAAATTCAGCAGAATGATAAACCGGAGAATAAACATGAGCTAACGATTTCATCTCTTCGTAACACAGTTTGGCTTCGAACAAAGAACTAGCAGTGGCTCCTTGAATGTATTCTCGCACAATTGGGAATGCACTCCACATCGAAAAACCCTTGAAAGCAAGAATAATATCGATACCTGCTTTATCCTTTACCCGTTTTATAAGTTCAAGGTTTTTTCTCAACAATTTTTCGTCGAGCACATAAGCTGGTGATGGTATTTCTTTGTAATCCATATAATTATTGGATTTTCAGATTATTGGATTTTCAGATTGTCAGATATCATTTTATCCAACAATCTGAGAATCCAGCAATCCAATATCTTATTATAATTCTAAATCAGAATTTTCTTTTTCGCTCCATGGCAATCCGTATTCTCCTAATTTCTCGAGGAAAGGATCGGGATTGAATTCTTCAACATTAAAAACACCCGGTTTCTTCCATTCTCCAGTTAGCAACATCATCGCACCTATCATTGCTGGAACTCCGGTTGTATAAGAAACACCTTGGGCACCTGTTTCGTCATATGCTGCTTTATGACTACAGTTATTCCAAATGTAGTAGCTTTTTGCTTCACCATTTTTGAGCCCTTTGATTCGACATCCAATAGACGTTTCGCCCACATAATTCTCTCCTAAATCGCCAGGATTCGGCAATACTTCTTTTAAAAATTCCAATGGAATTATTTCTATGCCTTTGTACATTACAGGGTCTATACGACTCATTCCAATATTCTCAATAACTCGCAAATGAGTTAGGTATTCTTGTCCAAAAGTCATCCAAAAACGTGCACGTTTGATGCTTGGGAAATTTTTAACTAATGATTCTAATTCTTCGTGATACAACAAATACGAATCGCGCACACCAATATTAGGATACGATAGTTCTTTTTTTATTTCGAAAGGTTCCGTTTCAATCCAGGCACCATTCTCCCAATATTTCCCTTTTTGAGTAATTTCTCGAATGTTTATTTCAGGATTAAAATTGGTTGCAAAGGCTTTCCCATGATCGCCACCATTACAATCAACAATATCCAACTCATGAATTTCGTCGAAAAAATGCTTGGCTGCACGAGCAGTAAAAACACTAGTCACACCAGGATCAAATCCGCAACCTAAAATTGCAGTCAATCCTTTTTCTTTGAACTTATCTTGATAAGCCCACTGCCAACTGTATTCAAATTTGGCTTCGTCTTTGGGCTCATAATTTGCCGTATCTAAATAATGTATACCAGTTTTTAAACAAGCATCCATTATGGTTAAGTCTTGATATGGCAAGGCTACATTAATTACCATTTCAGGTTTAAATTGTTGTATTAATGCAACCAATTCAGGTACATTATCTGCATCTATTTCAGCAGTAACAATTCTACCTTGCCCAACTTCTTGAGCAATAACATCGCACTTCGATTTTGTACGACTAGCCAACATAATTTCTGAAAAAACTTCAGGAACCGAGGCACATTTTTGGGCTACTACACGACCTACACCGCCTGCACCAATGATTAACACTTTCGACATAACTTCTAATTATTAATGATCGAGTTATAACAACATATATTTCAAAAAATTGTGGCGCAAATGTATCAAAAAACTTAATTTTTCAAAATGGTTAAAAAACAGGTTTTTGATGTTCAAAAAAAATCAAAATTCATTCGTAAATTCGAACCACATTTTAAGCTATACAATTTGAAAAATAATATTGAAATATTCAATCCTAATGGAGTGGGATTAAATAATGGTAATTTTATTGGACTTCCATTTGATTCAGAAAGTGCAAATCTTATTTTATTACCTGTGCCATGGGACGTTACTGTTTCATACAACGATGGTACAGCAAGTGCTCCAGCAAACATTCTTGAAGCATCAACACAACTCGATTTGTACGACGAGAACCTAAAAGATGCATGGAAAAAGGGAATTTTCATGCAAGCTACAGATCAAAACCTGATGATGCTTAATTCGGAACTACGTGAAAAAGCAATATTGTACATCAATTTTTTGGAGAATGGTGGTAGGGTTGATGAAAACTCAACGATGCTAAAATTGCTTAAAGAAATCAACAACGAATGTCAAAAATTAAATAAAAAAGTAGCAAAAGAAGCTGAAATATTACTTGAAAAAGGAAAATTGGTTGGCATCGTAGGTGGCGACCATAGTTCACCTTTGGGCTTTTTACAAGTTCTTGCACAGAAACACAATGAATTTGGCGTATTGCATATTGATGCTCACATGGATTTACGCAATGCCTACGAAGGATTTACTTATTCACATGCTTCAATATTTCACAATGCGCTTCAGCTTCCAAGTCTGACTAAGTTAGTTCAAGTTGGTGTTCGTGATTTCTGCGACGAAGAAGTAGAATTCGTAGCCAATAACCCAGAACGAATACATTTATTTACTGACAATGTGCTTAAAAAAGAGAAATTTGAAGGTGTGACTTGGAAAACTCAATGTGAAAAAATAATAGCTAAACTACCACAAAAGGTATACATTAGTTTCGACATTGATGGGCTGAAACCAAACCTTTGTCCGAATACTGGAACACCTGTTCCCGGAGGTTTAGAATTTGAGGAAGCAAGGTATTTATTGGAACAGGTTGTTGAAAGCAGAAAAAGTATTATTGGCTTTGATGTATGTGAAGTTGCTGGAACAGGAAATGAATGGGATGGAAATGTAGGAGCCCGAGTCCTATACAAGCTGTGCAACCTATCCATAAAATCAAACAAAACAACTAAATAACAAGAAGTTAGACGTGCAATATATTTTTCACCAATAGAGGGTGTTTATTTGAAAAAAATTATTTTATTTGCGAACCAATTTTTGAGCTTATAACCAAAC
>JAQIBQ010000268.1 GCA_027859005.1 Prolixibacteraceae bacterium
AGTAGGGTGACATATATTCACCCTACGCAGGATAGTATTAAAAATACTTCCTTTTTGAAATAACAAAATTAAAAAATAATTAAGACTCTTATTTGGATTTAAACATAGAATCTTGATACGAAATAATTACTTAAATATTACAATATGAATCTCATTTATGAGTTAATTATTTTGTATCCTAACGGGGTGTCAATAAACAATATGCCGTGGAAATTGAATAACTGGTATCCTTTGTGAATTACTAAATCTGATCCTTCTGGTAAATGTTCAACATAACGTGGAGGGTTGACTCTATAGAATCCCCAATAATTTGCTTGATAGAATTTTCTTTTGTAAAGCAGGTAACTTTCACCATCAAGGTAGACTAATATCGATTTTCGAGGAATTTTTCGAAAGCTAATATTGTGTCTACTATGGTCGTGAATATCCCAATAACTGTAGACAGGAGTATGAATGTTTACATGAATTGGCTTGTGATATTTATAATTATTTTTTTTGTGACCATGTTTAACATACTTATTAGATTGATGTTTATTTAAGTGTTGTTTGTTCTGCTTATTTTTATACTGGTAAGTTGATTTCTTCTGATTATCTCCTTTCCTGCGATCCTTATTTGTTGATTTGAACGTTTCGTGATTTTGTTTGGGCTGAGCTCTTCTATATTCTTTTTTAGGTTTACTGCTCCTATTTGATTCACGATTGTTTCGTTGTTCAACCTTTTGACTTTTACTTTCTTCATTTCCTCCTCTTCGCTGTGCGTTTAGGGTAGGAGAAAACAAAGCGATAGCAATGGCTAATAGTATCGCTTTGATTGTTCCTTGTTTGTTTATTTGTGTTTTCATGGCTTCTGTTTTTAAGTGTTAATACAAAAGCGGGTCCGCTACTTTTCAGTTTACAAAGCTTGTGCCAAAAAATAAATACATTGAATAATTTAGACATAAAAAAGGCCTCCATTAATATGGAAGCCTTTGCTATAATTGTATTTGCTAGGTTTTATTTTACTTCATTATTTGCAATTAACCATTCGGCTATTTGAACAGCATTTAATGCAGCGCCTTTTTTAATCTGGTCGCCAACGCACCAAAACGTAATACCGTTTGATGCAATGTCTTTTCTGATTCGTCCAACATAAACATCGTCTTTACCCGAAATAAACAATGGCATTGGGTATTCTTGTTTTGCTGGATTATCGAGTACTGTTAATCCTTCAAAATTTTCCATTGCTTTCACAACTTCTTCAACAGAAAGTTCTTTTTCTGTCTCCACCCAAATTGCTTCTGAATGGGCACGTGCAACTGGAATTCTGATACAAGTTGCAGACACTTCAGTATTGGTATGCATTATCTTCTTGGTTTCCCAGTTCATTTTCATTTCCTCTTTTGTGTAGTCGTTCTCAAGGAATACATCAATTTGAGGAATGATATTCATCGCAAGTTGGTGAGAAAATTTTTCTACTATAATTTCTTCTCCATTGGCCACTTGTTTGATCTGATTTTCTAATTCTGCAATTCCTTGAGCTCCCGCACCACTGGCCGCTTGGTAAGTAGCACAATGAACCTTAGTGATTTTAGATAAATCATTGATAGGTTTTAATGCCACAACCATTTGAATGGTTGAGCAATTAGGATTTGCAATAATATTACGTGGTCGAATTTTTGAGTCTTCGGGATTTACTTCAGGAACAATTAATGGAACATCGTCATCGTAACGGAATGCACTTGAGTTGTCAATCATTATGGCGCCGTATTTGGTAATTGTTGATGCGTATTCTTTTGAGATACCAGCTCCAGCTGAGGTGAAGGCTATATCGATATCTTTAAAATCACTGCCGTGTTTCAACTCTTTGACAACAAGGGACTTGCCGCCAAAAGAGTATTTGTTACCTGCACTTCGGGACGACCCAAATAGTACTAATTCGTCGAGCGGAAAGTTTCGCTCATCTAGTATTTGTAGGAACTCTTGTCCTACTGCACCACTTGCACCAACAATAGCGACTCTCATAATCTTAATATTTTTATTAAATTGTTATACGTTTTGCAAATTCTTCTTTTCGTATTTTTAAAAGCGTCAAAATTATACATTGCCCATTAAAAACCACCACAATGCGTCAACTATTTTTTGTATCCTGTTTTGTTTTTATTTTAATTTTAAGTTCAAAGGCCTTTTCTCAATATGTTTGGCACGAAAAATTCGATGTTCCAGATAAAGGATATTGGGCAAATGAAGCAGGCGAATTACAATCAGATTTAACAGGAGTTAATTGGAATGTTACTATCGACAGTTGTAATTTCGAGAAAGACAACGACTATGCAAAAACGGTCTCAACAAGTGGTGGTCGATTTGAAGTCCTAGATTCTGACGGAGAAGCTGTTTGGTTCTCGGCAAGTATTGATATTTCAGAATACGATGCAGTTTCTATTACACTTGATGCAAATGAAACGGGTAGTAGCGACAATAGTGAAAAGAAATACATAAAAGCTTCCTACATTTTAAATGGAGGAGAAGAAATGCCCTTTTATCCTGAAGCAGAAGTTGTCGGCAACTGGGGTTCAAGTCAATTAATACAAAGTGGAATTACAGGAGAAAGCATTCAAATAGTGGTTCGGATGAATTCATCCTATTCTAGCGATAAGTTATATATTGATAATATTCTTGTTGCAGAAATTGATTCTTTGTTGTTCAACCCCGAAGCGATTGTTGTTAACGAATCTCCTTTGTTTGCGTTCTCTAGCGATACTATAACAATTCGGGCATCGGTCGTAAATGTTAATTCCGATTTATTAATTGATACAAGTGTTGTGCTTAATATTGATGGTTCCAATTTCGAAATAGTTAATTCGTCCTACGAAAATGGCTTTTATATATGGGAGATCGTAACGCCAAAAAATGGTGAGTTGTTTTATTCTATTTCCGATCAGAATAATGCATTGAATCAAACAGATCAATCAATACTATTCTTTTCAAAAGAAGATGCAAAATTGATTGAAGATTTTGAAAGTGATGCAATTCAAGGATGGGATTTTTCAACCGAATGGGAGCTTTCGACAATAGAGCCTATTGCTGGAAATAAATCGGTAAAACACATCAAGCAAGAGGATGGAGGTAGTTCTATTTTAATCCAAACCGATAATACATTCAACTTATCGGCCGAAGAGTACTTTTTTTCGTTCAAAATAAAAAACACATGGATACCCTCTACTTCCAATAATTTTTACGTTTGGCTCAAGTCTAATTCATCAAGCATACAAAATGGTGGATATGCTATAGGTATTAATGCCATAGGAAGTTCTAAAATGCTTTCGGTTTGGAGCATGAAAAATAGTGAACCAAATACTCTAATTGCTGAAACAACTTTTGAATGGATCGATAACATTGTTGCACAAATAGATGTAATTCGAAGCCCACAAGGTAAATGGATCTTAAATGTTAGTGATTTAAATTCAGGAGCTAAAGCAACAACTTCTTTTATTGATGTAGAATTTACAGAAATCAGCAATTTAGAATTGGTATTTAATTATACCAAAACAAGGTCGGGTTTACTCTGGTTCGACGATTTAATTGTAATCGGTCAAAATGCTGCCCCTTTTATTTCTGCCGCAAAAACAGTGGAAGAAGGAAAATATCAAATTATTTTCAACGAGAAAATTGAAATGGAAGATTTGACAATTTCAAATTTCAAATTAGCAGGCCAGAGTGGTGATGAATATGCTATTCTTTCAATTGATAAAAACGAATTGAATAGTGTGGTATTAACAACTGAAGCAATTAATGAGCCTAATTTAATAGTAAGCGCTTATTCAATTAACGACCTAGAAGGAAAAACTACAGCTGAAACATTTATCGAGTTTGAAAATGCACTTCCGTCTTTACCTTCAGATGTTATTATAACAGAGATAATGGCTGATCCAAATCCTCCTGAGAGTTTGCCAGAGGCCGAATACATTGAAATTTTCAACCGAAGTAATAAACACATTCAGTTAGAAAACTACATTCTTTTTGTTCGTAATACAGAATGGGAATTACCCCGTAAATTAATTGCTCCCAATGAGCATCTTATCCTTTGCGATCCTGAGTTTGAGTCAATCTTTTCCTCCTATGGATCTGTTTTGGCAATTCCTAGTTTTCCTTCAATTTTAAATTCTGGAGCTACAATCGCTATTTCTAACCATGACGGTGTTTTGCTTGACCAAGTTAGTTTTACTGATAACTGGTATAACGATCGGACAAAGGAAAATGGCGGCTATAGTTTGGAACGAATTGATAACAATAGATTTTGTGGTGATCAAGGAAATTGGACTGTTTCGCTCTATTCTCATGGTGGAACTCCAGGGAAAGTTAATTCAGTTGAAGCCGATAATTCTGACAATTTACCACCTGAGCTTTTATCTGTTGATATAGTTTCCGATCAACAATTGGAACTTTTATTTAATGAATCGTTGGATACATTGCTTTCCGAAATAGCTTCAAGATTTACCATTCCTGGATTAATGATCGCCTCTATTGAGTATTCAAGTGGCGAAAACACACTACTTGTGAATCTCAGAAATAGTATGAAAGTGAATTTCGAATATCAGTTAACTGTATTTCAACTAAGCGATGAATGTGGAAATGTTGCCAATGAATTGAGCTTGCCTTTCACGCTTGTTGCTCTTGAACCTGGTGATATTCTTATAAACGAAGTCCTTTTTAATCCTTATACGGGAGGTGCCGATTTTGTTGAATTGTATAACAATTCTGGTTTAACAATTGATATTGCCGATTTAAAATTAGCAACTAGAAACGATTCAATGCAACTGCAATCAATCTACAACGTATCAACATTTCACGCTTCATTCAAAGCTGATGGTTTTATGGCTTTTTCAAAAGATACCGCGAATATTCTTGAGAATTATTATGTGCCATTTCCAGAAGATTTAAAACAAATGTAAAAATTTCCGGCCTTAAACAACGACGAGGGCAGGGTTGTATTACTCGACGATTCGTTGATTGTTGTTGATGAGTTTGCCTACAACGAAAATATGCATAGCAAATGGCTTTCGAGCCTCGATGGCGTTTCGTTGGAAAGGCTTTCGAGTACTACTGCTACAAATGAAATTTCGAATTGGAATTCATCGTCTTCGTTGGTAGGATATGCTACGCCTACATACGAAAACTCTCAAACTGAAATTGGTGATGATGTAACTGTTGGAGTTGAGCTTGAAGCTGATGTTTTGACTCCAAATTACGATGGATACAACGATGAGCTGATTATAAAAATTCAGTTAGATAAACCCGATTATGTTGCGAATGTATTTATTTTTGATGCTGTTGGGCGAGAAGTAAAACGAATTACAAACAACGATTTAATTGGAAACAATACTGAAATCAACTTTGATTTAAGAAAAGAGGACGGAAATTTAATGGCAATGGGTGCATATGTAATTTATACTG
>JAQIBQ010000305.1 GCA_027859005.1 Prolixibacteraceae bacterium
ATTGTATGCAGAAATGGTAAAGAACCGGTCGTTCGATTTTCCTCAAAACCTAATGGGATGGAAATCGTATGGGAATGTAAAAATTGTCCAAGAAAATGCACCTTTCCCCAATAATCCAAACTACATTATCCTTTCTTCAACTGGCCATAATGAAAAACAGACCGTAATTGAAAATGAAGGCTTTCGGGGAATGGGATTTAAAAAAGGTGCAAACTACCGTTTCTCAGTGTGGGCAAAAAAAACAAATACGGAACAAAATCAAAAAATTCATATTGAACTAATAAGTGCCAATAACAATATTATAGGACAAGCCGAACTAATGATTCGTTCCGATGAGTGGAAAAAATACGAGGTTGAACTTGTCTCAAATGCTAAAGATTTAAAAGGAAGTTTAAGAATTTACCTGATAACCCAAGGTGATTTATGTATGGATCATATTTCATTGTTCCCTAAAGACACATGGAAAGGGCGGGAAAATGGCTTAAGAAAAGATCTTGCCCAAGCACTTTATGATATCAACCCTGGTGTATTTCGTTTTCCGGGAGGATGCATTGTTGAAGGAACTGATTTGGAAACACGCTACGATTGGAAAAAGAGCGTAGGACCTGTTGAAAATCGTTCGCTGAACGAAAATCGTTGGAATTATACATTCAAACATCGTTTATTTACTGACTACTTTCAGTCATATGGAATGGGCTTTTTTGAGTATTTTCTGTTAGCCGAGGATATGGATTCTGAGCCGCTTCCTGTTGTAAATGTTGGCCTATCGTGTCAATACCAGAACAAAGACATGAGTTGTCATGTAGCCATTGACGATTTACAACCATATGTGCAAGATGCTTTGGATTTGATTGAATTTGCAAACGGTTCAGAATCATCAACATGGGGAAAAGTTAGAGCAGAAATGGGACACCCCAAACCTTTTAACTTAAAATTTATTGGTATTGGGAACGAGCAATGGGGACAAGAATATCCCGATCGCCTAGCGGTATTTGTAAAAGCCATTCGTGAAAAATACCCCGATATTAAAATTATTGGTAGTTCAGGGCCAACGGTTGACGATGATAAGTTCAAACATTTATGGCCTGAAATGAAGCGATTAGAGGTTGACCTAGTAGATGAACATTACTATAAAAGCCCAGAATGGTTTTTAAGCAATGCCGCGCGTTATGATTCTTACGACCGCAAGGCTCCGGCTGTTTTTGCAGGCGAATATGCGTGCCATGATGGCCCCAATAAGGCGAATAATTTTTATTCAGCTTTATGCGAAGCATCATTTATGACCGGCTTAGAGCGGAATGCAGATATCGTTCACATGTGCACTTATGCTCCGCTTTTTGCACATGTTGATGGCTGGCAATGGGCTCCTGATATGATTTGGTTTGATAACCTGTCGATGGTTAAAACACCTAACTATTACGTACAGCAATTATATGCAAAAAATAAAGGTACTCATACCTTAAGCCTAACCTGGAAAGATGAAATAATTGCGGGGAACGAAGGTTTATATGCTTCTGCAGTTTACGATGCTGATGAAGCTTGCTACATTGTAAAAATAGTAAATGTAAACAAAGAACCCGTTGCTATTGATTTAGTTCTGAAAGGTTTATCTAAAAATACCATTCTTACTTTAGGTGAATGCCTTGCAATGCATTCAAATAATCTGGATATTGAAAATTCAATTACATCACCTTTTAATATTGTACCTGAAAAAGCATTTCCAACATTAGAAAACAACACTTTGTCGGTCGATATAAATGCTCAAACATTTGGTGTGTATCGAATCGAATTGTAATTCAGTAAGATTGATAAAGATATAAGAATAGATTTCTAATAAAATGGAAATGATTAACTTAAAATAATATACACCAGCAAATATCATTTTATATATTTAACTGTGGCTTCAGTGTCGATTGTCAATGTTAAATCCGATTTTTCAACTACGAACACACAGCAGCTTCGATTGTCCATTTTGCAGATAGAAAACTTGATTATGCAGAACTTATTTTATAGAAGATTTAAT
>JAQIBQ010000309.1 GCA_027859005.1 Prolixibacteraceae bacterium
ATTCCAAGAGGAATTCTGACATTTAAACAAGAATAAGCAAGAAATTTAGCAATATTTCACAATCATAAACCTATAATTTATAAAAGAATCAACCAAATAATCTAGTTGCGGATTTAAGGAGTTACTTTAATCAAAGTAAAATAGCCAAAAACGAATCGCTCAATAAATCAATATACTTTAGGCAATTTTATTTCAATTTGGTCTTAATTTTTCGTTCTACGAATTGCCCAAGATAGTATGCAATAAGTATAGGTATTAATGCAAAACCACTATATTTTTCCAATAGGTTATATTGATTCATGACTATTAATACCATCGTTGCCATTACAATAAAAATTACTTCAATTATGATTTTTTTAACTTTCATTTTATAAGCATTTAGTTCATCATTTATGTCAAATAGGAAAGAACCTATTTGAAGATTATCGAGCTCAAATAGTACCAATGTATATGCCAGTACCTTTCTTTATTCTATGTTTCACGACCAAAGAGAAATGCTGTTCTAATTCGGTGATAATATTCTTCTTAAAGTTTCTATAATCACTACGTTCCAAAAATTCCAAAACACGAACTACAAAGGGTGTTGAACCAATAAAATCATGTAGCACCACCACTTCTTTTGATATTCGTTTCATTTCGGAAAGCATTTTCTGTCGTCGTTTGACCTTAACACCATGTACTACAAACGATGCAGTTACGATATCGAATGAGTTATCGGCAAATTGATCAAGGCTTTCTGCATTGCCAAAACAGAATTCAAGTTCAGGATTTTTTATTTTTGCCACTTCAAGCATGCCTTCAGCAAAGTCGACACCCATCACATGTTTAGCACCCATTATTTTGTACATGACACCCCAATCTCCAGCTCCAGTACCTACATCTAAAACGGTTTTACCCTTTATCGAATATTGTTGATTTACAAAGGCTATTGAATCGTTGTAATGTGAGCTATGCACAAAATCTATTTTGCGATAAACAGGTGCTATGATATTAAAAACAGCTTGTGCCCTTTTGTTTACGTTCGAAGAAAAATAGGTAAATACTGACATTTATTATCGAGGTGAAGGAGCATTTGTTTTAAAATAGTTCACACCTCTATTTGCCAACATCTTTTCACTAAGCTCTTTAACCAAGAGTTTATTTTCAGCTTTGTTGGCTATATTATCGGTTTCATCGGAATTGTTTTTGTGATTATAAAGCATATTCGAAATGAGTGAATCGTTATCGTTTCGCCATTCGGTATAAGCATATTCAGGAGTACGAATGGTTAATCCATCGAAATACTTACAAATTACATAATCGGTCCATTCTGCTTGTGGATTTTCTAACAAAGGAACCAAACTTTTACCTTCTACAGTTTCGGGTATTTCTAAGTCGCATAAATCGCAAAGTGTTGGAAAAATGTCAACAAACTCTGTCATGGCTAAAGTTTTAGCCCCTACCGATTTATTTGGTGCCTTGATAATCATTGGCGTTTGCAATGAAGTATTGAAATTGCAATGTTTGCACCACATTCCGTGATCACCCAAGTTCCAACCATGATCGCCCCACAAAATTACAACGGTATTTTCAGCCAAACCTAATTCCTCTAATGCAGCCAATACTTTACCGATTTGAGCATCGACATAACTTACACAAGCATAGTAGCCATACTGAAGCATAACCGACATTGAATCGTCAACAAAACCTTTCTCAGGAATGTTTCCATACCATCGTAATTCACCCGAATTATGAAAAGCCTGTTTGGGTGCATTTTGTGGCCAGAACTCTTTTTGAGTAGGCTGAAAATTATTTTTGGAGTATAGATCCCAGTATTTCGTTGGAGCATTAAATGGTAAATGTGGTTTCACAAAACCTGATGCCAAAAAAAATGGTTTTCCGTTTTCTTTCAAGCGTTTTAAATCGGCAATAGTTTTTTCAGCCAATTTCCCATCGTGATAAGCAGTATCCTCTACTTCTGCATTTTCATAGGGTGGACCTCCGCCATTCAACTCCATTGTAACGTTTTCATTAATATGATAATCGCGCCAACCTGCAGTTGTTTTAGGACGCCAATTTTCATCCCAACTTTCTTCCCTATCGTTTAAATTATGTAATATTTTTCCGTTTGAAATGGTATAATAACCGTTGTTTTTAAAATGTTGCGACAAACAAATTGCTTCGGGAGCTTCAACATCAGATTGAGTAAAATAACTCAAAAATCGATTTCTGGTTGGTCGGGCGCCTGTCATTAAACTCGCACGAGAAGCACCACAAACTGGAACATTACAAAACGAATTTCCGAATAGAACTCCTTCACTAGCCAGTTTATCAATATTAGGAGATTGTATCAAGTTGTTGTTGTAACATCCTAATTCAGGACGTAAT
>JAQIBQ010000312.1 GCA_027859005.1 Prolixibacteraceae bacterium
TTAAATATGTGTTATATTAAAATGAAAAAGAAATTTTCCATAAAAATTAAAATCGAAGGAATTATCAAACAACTAGTTTGTTTTAAATCCCACTTCAATGGGAGCAATAAAACGATGTAAATGCAAATTGATTCGATTTCTGTATTATTAATATAGGGTAGTTGTGAAAATGAAATGTATAATTGCTTCTTGTTGTTTTGCAACAATTATTTACTGTAAACTTATAAGGGAAATATTTTATTAAACTCTGAACTGCTTAAAATACGCTTAAATAAGAGTTAAACCTCCTATTTACAGCACAATATGCATAATAAATTAAATTTAAAGACGAACGTATTCTGGCAAGAAACATATACGACAGCAAATTTACTGATCAAAAATGCATTTCATTAAAAAGTGAAAGCAATATTCCATATAAAATCGAAATCTAATTCATTGTTGAATAAATAACTTGTTCTGAATCCCACTTCAATAGGAGCAATAAAACGAAGTAAATGCAAAATACTGGTTAACTCAACTCCTGTTGATTGTAGTAGCCCACTATAATTGCTAATGGTGTTATTAGCCAACACACTCCCAGTATAGCTAGCATTATCGTAGAATAGCTTCATATTCACCCGTTTTATGTAAACAAGGTTAATTATCGAGACGTCGGTGTTTACTAATGGCAATTGATAATCGATACCTAAACTATATAATTTATTGGTTGGAATGTTTTTGTGTCCTCTTGGAAACCGGATACGGTCAGAAAATGAATTGGTTTTTCCTTTTTGTTGATAGGCATTGTAAATTGTGATTCCATGATTTTGCTTTAAACCAGGCAAGTATAATAGGTTTGTAATTGCAAATTGATTTCCAATATCCGACGGTGCCTGCAACGAAGCTTTGTAACTAAGGTTAACTATAAAACCAAAATTTGATAGTAGATCTTGTTGTGATTTTTTTAAAATTCGATGAAAGTATAAGCTACTTTCTATACTTTGGTAAATTCCATCAGGAAAATTATTAAAGGCATTTTCATCTCCTTGTACATCTGATAAGTTATAAGTAAAGCTTGGTTGAAACCGTTGATGATACTTTCCTTTGCTTAAGTCAAAGGGGATGTATGTATTAAATAACATGCTGTTTTCAATGTAGCTATAACCTTGATTTATTGTATCTCCAGTTTGATATTCAATATAGGGAAATGAAGTGGTTGTTTTTCCACTTGAAGCTTTTACATTAATTATAGGATACCAGCCATAATACTTTACATTGGCATAAAACTCGCTTCTTTGATTCGGAATTAAATACTGATATCCTGCAGAAAATTCAGTTGTACTCAATAAATTCTGACTCATTACAGAAACACCTGGCGAAACAGTTTGGTAATAAGGGTCGATGGAAATTGGTGCCCAACTATGAATGTTGAGTAAATGATTGGCTTTCTTATATTTCTCTGCAGTGTAGTTTACACCATCTAATACAGAAAAATCTATTACACCTTTCTCTTGCTTTGCAATTGCTTCAGCAATTGGATATACATTTTCGGACAAATCTTCTTCAAATAGCTTATATCTCAAGGAATCAATAGGAGTTGTAACCAATTGGTACCCATCAGCTGTATAATTACTGTATACTATTTCATCCTCATAAATGGAAGGCTGCGCAAGTCCAAAACGGGAATTAATAACTTCATAAATCTTTTCATTTTTAAGCATGTACAGATTATCGGTTCCTGTATATCCGCCAATGAAATAAACTACACCATTGTATTCAATAGGCTTTGATATTTCCTGATTTTTGAAAGGAAGTATGGTTGTTGCATGTCCACTCTGACTATCAATCTTTACTATTCCTTTTTGGTTGTTTCGCAAAACCACAACCACTATTGATTTACCATCGGAAGAATACGAAGGGGTGATAAAGTAATCGTTTTCATTTAAAGAGATTTGCTTAATTTTTTTCCCACTTTGAGTATCAAATATATTGATGAAAAACTGATAGTTATTATTGGCTTCAACGGCTACAAATGTCTTCAAATCAGGCGACAGAGAAGGTGCAAATAATTTTGTATTTAATTTATAATCCTCTATTTTATTGGTATTTAGGTCCAGTATCCTTAAAAGAGTTCTATCGGAATGATACCAACGTGGGTGAGATAAACGTTCTACCCAAACTACTTTATTTCTGCGACCTGAAACCGATTCGTAGGTTAAATAACCAGGAGTAAATACCTGCTCTTCGCTTGCTCCATTTAGTCGAATAAATCTGCCTATTTCACTTAAACCTGTTTTATGAGCAATGTAGGTCGAATCGTTCAGCCTAAACCCATAATGATAATTGGTATAGTTCTTATTACCAATCGATACGGTTTCAAATGAAGTTATTTCTTTTTGTTTATCATCAAATATCCATTGTTTTTTTAATGAACTGAAGATCGTATCGTAAAGTTGAACTTTAGTAAAACCAGTATTTTTCTTTAGGCTTCGATTTAACGGATTCAATATAAAAGGCTTACGTGCAATTGTATGCACAACATCTTCCCATATTTGATCGCCATATATTTGCCTTGCTCCACCCACTAAAAAATATCCCATTTGATAATAATTGGGTATATGATGTTTGTAAGAACCCAAATAAGCTTTATCGTATGAGTACACTCCTTTTTCAATGAACTGCGCTTTAAGTTCTTTGTGAAATGAAGGCAATCGCCCTCTCCCACTGCTACTTAGTCCTGTTTCGGCAGCAACTGCATCGCCTTCGATAAACCAAAAAGGCAAGTAAGCGGCAGTTAATAATGCGGCAGCTTGTTCTCCAAATAGAAAACGCATTAGCTTTGGCATTTCAGATTCGAGCTTACTAATTTGAACCATGTGTCGGTATTCATGGATTGCTAATTGTTCCATCCAGTCTTGAGAATAGATTTGCTGATGAGGTGTAGCATACATTTCAATTCTACTAGGAGCCCAAGCCAAAAACGCATTCGATTTTACGGTTTCGGTATGTAAAACAATCGATATTTTTTTAGGCTTGTGTTTTAAAGTTTCGCAGGTGTATTGGTACGATTTTTCCATTAGATGAACAACTCTTTCTCCTTGCATTTCGAATCCTTCGGGGAATATCACTTCAAAATGAATGGAACTTATTCTTTTCCATTTAATTCCAGAACGATCTTGTCCATCGTTAAAATATTGTGAAAAGGCTGATGTAGAGACAAAAAGGCAAAAAACAATTAAAAGTTTTTTCATGATCTATAGTTTTCGCGTGCAAAAGTTTAAAGTACAAAAATGTAAAACACAAAAAAAGCGATCATTACTGACCGCTTTTTTAAATTATTTAGATTTAGTCTTATGCATTTTGAGTAGCATCAACAAATATGCGTGAACCAAGATCTTTATCAATCATAAACAATCCTTGTCCTTTACCTTCAACCATTTTAAGGTTGTCGATTATTTCTCCAACAGTTGCTTCTTCTTCAACTTGTTCATCAACAAACCACATTAACATGCTGCGTGTTGCATGATCACTCAAATCAATGGCAGTATCAACCAATCCATTAATTAATGATGTTACGTATTCTTCGTGTTCCAAAACGCTTTCAAATAATTCTATTACGGAACCAAATTCAGTTTCAACTGCGTCAATGGCTTTTAAATCAACTTTACCATTTCGTTCGTGTATATAATCGAAAAATTTATTGGCATGAGTTAATTCTTCCTGAGCTTGTATTTTCATCCATTGTGCAACACCTGGTAATCCAAGTGATTGTGCATAAGCACTCATCGACAAATATAAATATGATGAAAACAATTCTTTGTTTATTTGCTCATTAAGAGCTTCTTGCATTTTTGGTTTTAACATGATATATCGGATTATAAATTTTCAATACATGAAAGTAGTAATTCTAGCTCATATAAACGCCTCACTTCACTTTAATTAACCATTAAAATCTAAATTGAATTTATTTTTCATAAGCTGCAAGGCAGGATTTTTTTGAATCATTGCTTGCATTTTTTGTTCATCGGTTAGAATTTTCCGATTTTCTTTGGCTCTGTTTAAATCTACCTGAACATCAATTGTTGAATTTTTTAAGGACCTTCTTAAAAAACCAATGATTTCAGGCTTTATCTGACGAATTTGATCTTGCTGAACAGAGTTCTCAACCGTTATTTTTACTAAATAATTCTCGAGTAAATCGGGTTTATTTAAAAGGGTGTTGTATAAATGACTTTGTTCTTTGTACTTTTCAGCGAACGATGGCCAAATTTCATGCATTTGATCAGCCGTAAAAGGTGTTGTAATTTCGTTTGCTTTTTCAGCATAATTTTCAGAAGCAACTGTCTCTTCTTTTTCTTCTTTAAAATTCCCCGATAAAGCTTGAGTAATAGAAGGCGTACCTAGTTTTGAAGCTTTTTTGGTAATAATTGTTTTGGGCTTAACGGCACCAGTAGAGGGTTTGCTATTCGTTTTGGGAATAGCTGCTACTGTTGTATTTGTTTTAGGTACGTCCTTAATTTCTAAAAATATAGGTTCTAAAGTATACGGGGAATCTTCAGCTACTTTTTTTTTTGAGTGATTTGTGCCACTTTAATCAATGCCAATTCAACTAAAAGTCGTTTGTTTTGACTGCCTTTATAATTTAAATCACATTGATTTGCAATACTTAATGCTTCAAGCAAAAAGCTGTGTTCGCAAGAAGTAGCTTGAATTTCGTATTTCTTCTTTATTTCACCACCAACTTCTAACAACTGAATAGTAGCCGTATCTTTGCAAACCAACAAGTCTCTAAAATGCGAACTTAAACCAGTAATGAAATGATGTCCATCGAAACCATGATCTAAAATTTCGCTAAAAGTGGTAAGAATTGCAGGTATTTCGTTCTTCAGAAAATTATCTGTTAATCTAAAATAGTAATCGTAATCAAGTACATTTAAATTTGAAATAACATCTTGATACGTAAT
>JAQIBQ010000314.1 GCA_027859005.1 Prolixibacteraceae bacterium
ACCACAACAGTATCCAAGAATAAGTCCAATACAAAAAGATTTAGCATTTTTGGTACTTTTCATCAAGATGTTGAAATTGTTAGCAATGAATTAGAAGGTACTGTTTATTACCTTACAGCTGGGCATGGTGGTCCAGATCCTGGAGCTGTAGCCAAATACAATGGGAAAACACTTTGTGAAGATGAATATGCTTATGATATAACATTACGTTTAGCTCGTAATTTGATTTCATATGGAGCTATTGTTTATATGATTACTCGAGACAATAACGATGGCATCAGAGGCGGTTGGTTTTTATCTCAGGATAAAGATGAGAAGTGTTATCCTAATTTAACAATCCCAATTAATCAAAATGCTCGCTTACGACAAAGAAAAAATGCAGTAAATGGGCTTTATAAGAAGTATAAAGGGAAATACCAAAGATTGGTTGTAATTCATGTTGACTCCCGAAGTAAAAGAGAAAAAATTGATGTTTTCTTTTACCACGACAAACGAAGTAAAGCAGGAAAAAAATTGGCACATAACTTAAGAAAAACTTTTGACAAAAAATACAATCAGCACCAACCTGGCAGAGGATATCATGGAACTATAAGTGATAGGAATTTATACATGCTAAAATACTCTTGGCCTGTTGCTACATTTATTGAGCTGGGAAATATAAATCATCAACGTGACCTTAAACGATTCATTATGGAAGATAACCGACAAGCTCTGGCCAATTGGCTGACAGAAGGACTTAAATTAGATTTTAAAAACAACAAATAGTGTCTTATACTACCGATACGCCTATACTTCTATTCGATGGAGTTTGTAATTTGTGTAATTCATCTGTAGATTTTATTCTTCGATTTGAAAAGAATACACAAATTAATTTTTCAACTATTCAAACTATTGAAAGTGAAAAATTGCTTTCAAATTTTTCCAACATTCCAATAACAGATTCAGTACTGTTTATTGAAAATGGACAGTTATTTCAAGAATCTACCGCTGCGCTTAAAATTGCTAAATACTTGAAATACTTTTGGATCTTGTCATATTTAATATATTTACCAGAATGGATTAGGGATCCAGTTTATAGACTATTAGCTAGAAACAGGTATCGTTGGTTTGGAAAAAGGAGCACGTGCAGATTTCCCTCTAATGATCTAAAAGATCGATTTCTATAATTAATAAGTAAGATCTAAATCACCAGATTCGTAAGCCTTATAAAGCTTAGATAAATGCCCCATAAAATTTCCGAATTTCCAAACAGCTTTTTGCGTTCCTTCGGAAATCTCCTGTTTTTTCATTTTAAGCATTAAAATTAAATACAGAGTATTCAATGCTACTTCTACATCGTGATGCTTTTGACCCGATTTTTCACGAACTAATCCAATATCTTCTTTAATGTCGGAATAAAGTCGTGTGTATTCAGCATCAACTCCTTGATTGATTAGAGCTAAGTGAAAATCGTTTAAATCGTTGGCTAAGTTTACTAAAACCTGCAAGTGACCAGATTTTTGGATACGTTCTTTTTGCATCATTACAATGTGATGCTTGTACCATTCAGAAATTTCTACTTTTTTGGCTTCATCAACATCGTATCCAGCAACTAAAGTCGATTCAATTTTATCCATATCAAAGTTGAGTGCACGAATCATGTCTTCAACTTGCCACAAATAAATAATGTATTCAGCTATGTTTGTTTTTCTTTTCTCTTGAGCAACTATCATCTTAATCTTATTTTAGAAATCTCTAAATTCATCCATCTCCCGACGGTCTTTTTTTGTTGGTCTTCCAGTCCCTCTATCACGATCCGACCATTTCATGTATTTTTGCATTTCAAGAATTTCAAGATTCTCAGGAGGAGTAATATCCTCCATAAAATCGGGAACTAGCTTAGCTCCCATCCTTTTACCTGTTAAGGCTAGTACTTTAAAATGATATACAACAGGGTTTCTTTTAATCAAAATTTTATCACCTACTTTAATTTCCCTCGAAGGTTTTGCCACGGTATCATTTATAGAAACTAAGCCCTTTTTACAGGCTTCGGCTGCAATACTTCTTGTTTTAAACAATCGAACAGCCCACATCCATTTATCAATTCGAATTGTGTCGGCCATTTATTTGTTATTGAATTGATTCATTGTACGTGCTAAGCCAATTGTACCAAACGATTTAATAATCTGAACAACTTTATCAATTCTTTCGGGCATTAACTTTTCTTCCTCCTCGTCCCACTCACCTAGAACATAATCAATTTGTTGCCCCTGATTAAATTCACTGCCAATGCCAAAGCGAACACGTGTATAAACATTTGTTCCTAGTATTTCATTAATGTGTTTCAAACCATTATGGCCAGCATCTCCCCCTTTTCCACGCACACGAATTGCACCAAGAGGCAAAGCTAAATCGTCAACAATTACCAAAAGATGCTCTAAAGGTATTTTCTCTTTTTGCAACCAATAACGTACTGCATTTCCGCTAAGGTTCATATATGTGGCAGGTTTAAGAAGAATAAAGGTTCTACCTTTGAATTTATATTCGGCAATGGCTCCGTAACGCTTGTTTATATTAAAAACAAGATTGGACGCCCCAGCTAGAGCGTCCAATATTCTAAAGCCAATATTATGGCGAGTATTTTTATATTCTTCTCCTATGTTTCCTAAACCTACAATTAAATATTTCATTTTATAAATTTAATAATTGTATGTTTTCAAATGAAAACTAAAAAAGAATAATTTCTAGCTTTCTTCTGTAGCTTCAGCATCACCTGCAACAATAGTATCACCTGCAGCTTTAGCAGCACGAGTTATCATTACACGAACAACAGGAACTGATTTACCATTTAAAATAGTTAATTTATCATCAGCAATATCTCCTACACGGAAACTTTCACCTAATTCAATGTTAGTAACATCAATTTCGATTGTATCAGGTAAATCTTTAGGTAAAGCCAAAACAGTTAAACGACGCAATTCTAATTGTAGTTTACCACCAGCCTTTAAACCTACAGCATATCCTTTTGTTACAACAGGAATATTAACTTTCACTAGTTTCTCGTCTGATACACTTAAAAAGTCGATGTGCAATATCATTTCCTCAACTGGGTGAAATTGAACATCTTGCATGATTGCTTGATGCTTCTTTCCGTCAATATCTAATTCAACCAAATAAACATTTGGTGTGTAAATTAATTTACGTACTGCACTAGAATCGCATGAGAAATGTACTGGAGCATCAGTTCCGTACAATACACATGGAATTTTATCCTCAGCTCTAAGTTTTTTGGTCTCTTTTTTTCCGAGTCCTTCTCTTAAATTTCCTGAAACTTCAAAAGTCTTCATAATAATTTGTTTTGTGGTACTCAGCCCTTCCCTACGTTAGTATGGACAAACCGCATACACCTATTAATATTTAATTCGCTTATTTTTAAAGCGCTGCAAAGATATAATATTCTTACAAAAAAACAGGAGATCGTTAAATAAATTCAAGATCTCCTGTTTTGGTATATTTTACTTACTATTGAATATAAAACGTACTAATTGATTTATAGTAATAAACCTTATCAATTACATCGGCCAACAAAGGAGCTAATGAAATGATTTTAATTTTTTCATATTCTTTTTTCAACGGAATTGTATCGGTGAAATATACTGCTTTTAAAGCAGATTTCTCAATACGATCGTAAGCAGGTCCCGACAAAACCGGATGAGTAGCAAATGCGCGAACACTATTTGCACCTTTTTCCATAAACAAATCGGCAGCCTTAGTTATAGTTCCAGCAGTATCAATAATATCATCCACTATTATTACATCCTTCCCTACCACATCACCTATTACAGTCATATTTCCTACAACATTGGCTTTGCTTCGAGTTTTATGGCAAATCACCAAGTCGGTTTCCAAAAGCTTCGCATAGGTATTGGCTCGTTTTGTTCCACCCACATCAGGCGATGCAATTACCACATTGGGCAAATTCATTTCTTTGATATAAGGAATAAACATTGATGAAGCATACAAATGATCTACAGGGCAATCGAAAAAGCCTTGAATTTGATCGGCATGCAAATCAACAGCAATTAAACGATCGATACCAGCTTTTGATAGCACATCGGCAGCAACTTTAGCTCCAATTGATACACGAGGCTTGTCTTTTCTGTCTTGACGAGCATATCCCAAATAAGGAATAACTGCAATAACTTTATATGCCGAAGCACGTTTGGCTGCATCAATCATCAATAAAAGCTCCCAAAGGTTGTCGGCAGAAGGAAAGGTAGATTGAACAATGAATACATAAGAACCACGAATGGTTTCTTCAAAACAAGGTTCAAACTCACCATCGCTAAAGAGTTGACAGGAAGACTTTCCTAAATCGATGTTCAAATGATTACATATTTGCTCTGTTAAATAG